>CAYHQD010000163.1:0-1538 GCA_964358905.1 uncultured Candidatus Peribacteria bacterium | reverse complement strand
ATCCCGGCTATAGATAATCGGAAAATGCCGATATTTTTTTTGAAATTCCAGGTATCTCATAACGTTTCCATAAATAATCAAATATGATTATTTATAGAATTGTAACAAAATCGAACCAAAGGTGTCAAGGGTAAAGTCTCTCCTTGCGGAAGATGCGGGGTCAGTCCTTTATTAGTTGGAGATGCGATCGGCGAATGAACATTTCGAGGTCTTTTGGGGTTCCCATCTTAAGATTGGCTTCGGCAGGAATTTCGTGCCCCACAACAGTTTTTCCGTCTTCTATCATTTCGTTGTATACAGGACAGACAAAAAACTCGCCCGCGGCTCTTCTGCCACGCTGGATCATGCGCTGGGCAGACCGCACAAACTCTTTTCCCTGCTTGAAGTAGTATAAACCCGCGGTGCCGTAAAGGCTGATCACTTTCTTCTCGGCGGTTTCGAGAATGACGCCGTCAGCATCCATAACGGCGAAGGAGTCTCTCGGATTGTCGGAACGGTATAGCAAAAGTCCGCCGTCTGCGTTTCGTTTGCGGTTAAATTCCAAGAAATGATTGATGTCAATATTCAGGTAATCATCGCAATACGCGATCAAGAGTTCGTCATTGTTGTTAATCCACGGTTCGGCCAATAAGGCCGAGCATGCGGGACCTTCGGTAATTTGACTCGTAGTTGCAATGACGAAATCTTCTATTTTTGAGAGAAACAGCGTTTCGAGTTTAAAAACTTTGACGTGCTCATCACGGCAGATGAAAATAAAGCGGTGCTGAGCGGCCGGCGTAAGATAGCGCAGTACAAGCTCTATCATGCGTATCTCCGGGAGCACTTCAATTAAGGGTTTTGGAAATTTATAAGAAGATCCGTTAAAGCGGGAAGCCCTTCCCGCCATGGGGATAACAATATTTACCATATTTTATAAAGATTTGACTTGTTTTTCATTAAAATGACTCTTATGATTATGGAGTTGAAAGGAGTGTACCTGAGCCAAGTAGAAATTTCAAGGCCTCGTCAAACGCACCCAAATCAAAGTTTAGTCTTCTCATGTCTCTTACGGTAAAAAAAGTATTTTCACAGGCCGGGAAGTATTTTAAGCAGCGGAAAATGCCATGGAGGTTCCGTATCGTTGGGGTTTTCATTCGCGGTTTTTTGAGAAATCCCGTCAAAGCATTGCATTATGTTCGCGGCATCACATTGGACATGAAAACAACGTACCGTTTCAATCTCCATATCTATGGAAAAAAATTCCTCCAGGATGTCCTTGAGGAATCCGGAAAGCTCGGGATGCGGCCTTTTCTGATTTGGGGAACACTGCTGGGCTGCGTGAGAGAAGGTGGTTTCTTGGATCATGATTACGACATTGATATAGGAATCCTGGCGCAAGATTATTCGAAAAAAGACGCGTTGATTAAAGCGATGCTTTCTCGCGGTTACCGTCTGCTGTTCGACCACCCCTATAAATTCTCTTTTGAACTACAAGACCGGCTTTTACATCTCGATGTTGATCTCCTTTACGATTTCAAAGGACTCTTGATCGTGTCTAA
>CAYHQD010000162.1:0-1655 GCA_964358905.1 uncultured Candidatus Peribacteria bacterium | reverse complement strand
CAAAGGCGAGAGAAGGGAAATGGGATGAGATCCCCGAGTGGCGGAGTCATCGTGCGGACGAATTGAAAAAAATGGGATTGAAGTCAAATAAAGGGGTGGATGCGGTATTGAAAAAAATGAAGGTGCTCGATTTCGTATTCCGTATTGAGGATGTGGCGAAGCTTGGAGAACTGGTACGCGAGACAAGGCCGGATTTAAAACTCAATGAAATCGTGGATGAAGGCACGCTTGAGAATTACTTCAAGATTGCGCCTCAGCATACGAGCGTGGCACAGGCCTATGTGGCGGTGATGACTGGTTGTGATAAATTCTGCACCTATTGTATCGTCCCTTTCACTCGTGGACGTGAATATAGCCGTAAGTTTGAGGATATCATTGCGGAGTGTACGAAGTTGGTGGAAGCGGGCACTCGGGAAATAACACTCGTTGGGCAGACGGTGAATACTTATGGGCTTTCGCGCATGGATAGAGCGTCCGGAAATTTCAAATGGTTCTACGAAAAAGGTGGACAGATTTCTTCTGCGTATCGCGGAAATCAGCCGGATGAATCGGGAGTGGAGAAGCCATTTGTGACATTGCTGAAGGCGGTTGATGCGCTGGGCTTAAAAGGTTTGAAACGACTGCGCTATACGTCGCCGCACCCTCGTGATTTCACCGATGATGTCATCGAAGCGTTGGCGACTTTGCCTACCATGTGTCCGTATATCCACATGCCCGTACAGTCGGGATCGAATTCCGTTCTGAAACGAATGAATCGCAATTATACCATGGATGAATATATGAATATTTTGAAACGCATGCGTGAAAAAATTCCCGGACTGATAATTACAACGGATATCATCGTGGGGTTCTGCGGCGAGACGGATGATGAATTTGAAGAGACATATCGTATGTATGATGAGCTCGAATGGGATTTCTGCTATCTCGCGCAATACTCTCCGCGAAGCGGGACGGTGGCGGAAAAGATGATGGAAGATGACGTACCGCGCGCAGTGAAGAAGGTTCGTTGGGAACGCCTCAACAGCCTGATGAAAGAAAAAGTGTTCAAGAAAAATAAAACCTATCTCGGTAAGACGGTTGAGGTACTGGTGGAAAAATGCGAACCGATTAAAAATCGCCCCGGTTTTTCACTCGCGACCGGTCGCACTCCATGCTTCAAAGAAGTCCACATCGAAACCGGCCGTGATCTCAAAGACCAATTCGTAGTGGCGAAGGTGACGAAGGCGCTGGAGTGGGTACTTCGTGGTGAGCTGGTATAAACTATTTCTTTGCCCGCTCTTACTCTTTTAACAGGTCCAACAACTTTTTTCTACTAACACCACTATCAGCTGGCCACCCACCCCCATCACCCCAATGGAATGGAGGCGCTACATTTTGATCTCTTTCAGGTAAGGTCGGTATTCCAGTGTGAGCGCTAGAATCTGATTGTTGAGGCAATGCACTATCGTCAGATTCTAGCCTCCAATTACCGCTTTGATCCTTCTTATCCCTTTTGAAGAACTTTCTTCTTTTTGGATTTTGAAGGATTTGAGATTTCCGGTATTGGAAGTGTGCGGGCCTCCACAGATTTCGACAGAGAAGTAGTCGGACTTTTGCGGGAGTTCTCCTCCCGAATTTATTTTTTGCTGCACCCTGTCGGGCGCAGTGGCCGCATC
>CAYHQD010000161.1:0-1701 GCA_964358905.1 uncultured Candidatus Peribacteria bacterium | reverse complement strand
GGGAAATTAGTCGCCGAGACGATTCTTTTTTGTGATTTATTCCCCGCATAAACCACTGCGCCGCGGGGTTTTGAGAGTTTTGCAAGATGGTTCCAATAGCGAAGATTTGCAGTGAAGTCCTGATGTGCCGTCACACCCGATTTGATTTCTATCGGCGTGAGTTCTCCGCCTTCATCCATGATGATATCCACTTCATGACCGGCCGCATCTCTCCAAAAAAACAATGCGGGGTCTTTACCTTGGTTATATGCATTTTTCATCAATTCACTTACCACGAAATTTTCAAAAAGCGATCCTTTTGAGTAATGTGTAGATAGCTGATTTTCATTTTGCAAATTCAACAAACTGCATACCAGTCCGGTATCCCAGAAATACAATTTGGGCATTTTGATAAGTCTTTTACGGAAATTTTTGTGATGCGGTTGCAGTAAAAAAATGATAAAGCTTGCTTCAAGTATGGATATCCATGACTTAATCGTATTATGAGAAATACCGAGTTCAATTCCCAATGCCGATAAATTCAACAGTTGTCCCACTTGTCCCGCACAAAGCTTCAAGAATTTCTGAAATGCGGTTATATCTCCTATGTTTTTCATATCCCTCACATCGCGTTCAACGTAAGATTGTATATATGAAGGATACCAATCGGTCGGTGAGAGGTTCTCGGCATAGATACGGGGATAAAACCCGCGGAACATTTGAGCTTCAACAGAAAAAGAAGACAAGTGAGCGCTTTGAATTTCCTCCATGGATAATGGCAATAGTTTCAGCATGGCGACTCGACCGGCAAGCGTTTGGGATATTTTCTCATGCAGCAGAAAGTTCTGCGAACCGGTTAAAATAAAATGTCCTTTGAGTGGTGTTTCGTCGAGAATTTGCTGGAGGTAAGAGAATAGTTCGGGCACTTTTTGGATTTCGTCAAAGATTGCTCCGTCCCTATATTGTTCTAAAAAACCTCTGGGATCAGACTGTGCATATAGGCGATGATCCGGATTCTCGAGAGATATATAAGACAGCGCGGGAAAAGTAGTTCGTACCAAAGTGGTTTTTCCGGATTGTCTTGGCCCCATAATCGCCAATGCCGGGAATTTCCTTGCCAGATTGCGAATTTTATGTTCAAGAATGCGTTTTATCATACTTGGATGATAGAGAAATTCATACAGATTGTCAATCCGACTTACAAACTGTCATAGTTGATGATCGTCATAAGGCGTAAGACTTTGCGACGGGCACCAATCCTTATACGGGAGAAATCACCACCTTGCCCACTCAGGCATCGGCACTATGTGATTCCACGAGCGAGATGTTTATATATTCACAGCGTGATTGTTCATTTACTTCAAATACCGAGGCTCATCGCACGGACATTCTTTTCCTTATCAATGCACAGGGCGATCACAAAACGATGTTTGCGCGGGAACCCTGGTATTCGACCACGACCTCGACCACTCCAGCCGGTTACGCGCTCTCAATGCTGGAACTCGATGGCATCGATACCGATAACGACGGTACGAATGAAACCTGGAGATGCTCAGCCGGATATTCTTGCAATGGGGCAACAATTCTAGGTGGCAGAAAGCCGGATGGGGATGATCTCACGGATACGGGTGAAACGATCACGACGATTGTTCAGAATAACGCTGTCAATTCGGTCATTTTTGATTTTGTTCCGATTTCTTCTTATAACATTTCAATCACCGA
>CAYHQD010000160.1:0-1729 GCA_964358905.1 uncultured Candidatus Peribacteria bacterium | reverse complement strand
AGTGCAAAATGGATGGGTATGGTTAATAACAGATGCCGTTACCAGAAAAACCGGCGATGCGTTCTATGGCAGCCGCGGTGGTGTCAGCAGTGCCGGTGCGCGCGATCACCGTGCTGTTGGTTCGTTCTGCGCCGCGCTAAGGGTCAAAAAGGCCAGGCCGCAAAGGTGATCTTAATTCACGGATGTGAATGAAATAATGTGCAACGAATCACCATTGCCGTCAAATTCCCTACGTAGGAAAAATGACAAGAGTATCAAATCATTGCATACCGTACAAATTCGCATAGTGATTGCACGATAAATCATGGGGCATGGCAAATTCACGGCGCCGGAAATTTGACGCAGGCGGGTAATTATTGTGAGGATAGTTTTTACACACGCAAGTTGTCATTACGTAAACGACTTTGAAAGTTTAAGAAAATTTTAAGAATGTGTGCTAAAGTCGGCGAATAGAAATGGATAAATATACCAAACAGATAAGTATGCCAAACAGATAAGTATGCCAAACGGATAAGTATGCCAAACGGATAAATATACCAAAAGGATAAATATGACACATATAAATCTCTGCGAAGAAGCGAAAATGTATCGAAAACGACTTGGTGACAAAGGCGAGGAATTTGTTCGACAATTTCTTAAAAAAAACGGATTTGAAGTGCTCGCATCGCAGTTTAGGGTGCGTAGCGGTGAGGTGGATATCGTGGCGTACCACAGGCAAAAAACGCTTCTCATCTTTACGGAAGTGAAACTGCGGACGACCGATGAATTTGGTACGGCGGATGCGCAATGCACGAAGCGCAAGCTCGCAAGAATGAAAATCGCCGGGCGGGAATTTATACTGCGACGGGGTGAGAAACTGCGCGAAGAAGGATACTATTTTACTCACATACGTTACGATTTTTGCGCCATCTCCGTGCGACAGCAAGACGAAAAGAATGGTAAAGATGGGGGTCGCGTGAAAAAAAAGTGGAAGTTGACGTATTATGAGGGGGTGGGATGACCGTGTATGCAGGTATTCGATGCTGATGTTTTTTACACAATTCTGTACAACACAAACTTGGTTGTGTTAGAATGCCTCCGAAAAATATCAAAAACAAATAAACACATGGACCCACGGCAACGGAATATATTGATATTTATAGGGATGCTGGTGTTGAGCGGGGTTTTTGTCGTGTTCAATGCTGTGCTGAATAAGGGTGTATTGATGGCGACCGGTAAGGTACCGTATGACTTGGAGATTAAGGGGGAAACATACGAATGTCAGATGGATCCATGCGAGGTGAAATTGATGAAGGGGGATTATACCGTGAAAGCGATCAAGGCAGGGTATCGTGAGGTGGAAAAACGTATCAGCATCGGCAGAAAAGGAAAGACGGAGTTGCCTCTGAGTTTCGAATTCGTGCCGATTGTAAAAGAACTGGGATTGAGGAAGAGGTATGAGGTCGATGGAGTGAAATACCCGGGAGGCAAAACACAATTAGTGGTGCAGGCCGGCGACGGAGCGTTAGCGGAGTCGGCTTCTGAGCCCTCACGCTCGCCGTTCTCAGCGTTGCGCCCCGTACCTGAGACTTTTTCGGATGTCCTTATATCACCCGCGGGCTCCTATGCATTTTTTACCAAGCGCTCCGAAGGAGCGGCTCCAGCATCCGTTTCTTCCACCGGCCTCGCCGCGAATTTCTGGCTGGATATCGCCACCTCCTCACTCAAAAAAATAAACCTTGGCAATGTA
>CAYHQD010000159.1:0-1786 GCA_964358905.1 uncultured Candidatus Peribacteria bacterium | reverse complement strand
GAAATCCTGAAAAATGAAGACCCGCAGACCATCCATAACATCCTTCATACTTGTAATGATTACAATCAGTACAAGGCGATTTGTGAAATGGAGGCGCATCATGGACTTTTTTCATTTCGCGATCCTGCGTTTATCGCTCCTCTCGAACGTATTTCCGGCAAGAAAATTCGCACGTATGAACAGGCGAAAAAGGTATTCGACGATTTGTACGGACACGCGGAGTCGCTGGCAATCGAGCGTAAAAATAAAAGCGCGCGTGACGGGAAGGTATCGGAAGGCGAGAAGCTCGCCGTACAAAACCAAGACAGATTGGGAAGAGAATGGATGGAGATGTTGGCGGCGGTGGAGAATGGTGAATGGATTGATGCCGCGCGTTTCGAAGGATACATACGCTACGCCCTCAAGGCGGGAAAATCCTACATGAAGCAAGTGATGTATATCATCTGTAAGGCATATAAAATGCACATACTTGATTACGCAGATGCAGTGGATTTGTGCGGTGGAGAATTAATGCTGAGAGCACCGCAGATTGAATATATCGTAGGTATTTTGGAAAATGATGAAAACGGTATTATCTACAAGAATGGAAAGACAGAAATACAATACATCGCCGATTTGGATCTCTTCAATCTCAATGGCGACCCTCATATAAATGCTACTTCCCCGACCGGAAAACAAATTGCGGACTGGAAGGAATACGACCAGTGGTTTCTTACCAATGCGAATATGGATAAGAAAGTGCGTGAACGTATGGGTAAAATCGTGCGTAAGTTTGATGATGTAGATCATGACTATGCACAGGATATATGGTGGGAATTGGAGACGACTGACTATGAAGCCATATTTAAGGAAAGGGCTAGTGTTACCCAGCTTATTTCCGATCCTGGTATAGTAAATCTCTATGGGCAGTTTCTAGTGGATTGTCTGAATTGGTCGGATGCAAAATTGCGTACGCAATTTGATAAATGGTTCAAAATGGATAGTTTTCTAACGGAAGAAAATTTTCAGCGTGAACCGTCGGGTGAATTCAAATTGATCAACGGTCTTAAGCAGAAGGATTCAAATAAAACTGTGGTGAGAGAAGAGAAGCTGAATCGTACCGGAGCCATGTTCAAAGGCACTATGGGACTATTTCGCAACATTGCATATAATGCATTTAAGTATGCTCAGGAACATGGAGGAGGAAGTGTCCAGACTGCGCGCAGTTATATGCTTGCGGGTGCGGTGAAGATGAACATCAATTGGGTAAAAGAACCAGTGGTAAGAGCGGTATATGCCGAAAATAACTGGGATTTCAGAGAATACGAGAAACTGCGAGATACGATTAAATTTGATGCGCTACCGGATACTCCACTTTCACATCGCGCACAATACAAAGGCACTTCGATGAGCAATGAACTTCCTCACTACGGCCAAAAACTGCACGCGGGAGGTGGCGGCGGGCAAGGTGGCGGTGAGGGCGGACATCACTAAAATGGAATACATGGATACGGTAGCCGCTGAGCTTCGCTCAGTGTTATAAACTGCGCTCCTCTACTTCTTTCAGTACTTTTTTCAAGAATGCATCGGCTTTTGCCGTGGTCTGCTTCTTTGTCTTGAAATCACGTACGGCCACAGATTTGCCTTTTATCTCTTCGTCACCGAGCACCAGCATGTAGGGTACTTTCATCATTTCGGCGTGACGGATGCGTTTGCCCAGCGACTCGCCGGAGTCAGCGAGGGTCACGCGCACGCCTGCGGCGCGCATCTTTTCATAAAGCGCGGTAGCGTATTTCATGTGTGGATC
>CAYHQD010000158.1:0-1800 GCA_964358905.1 uncultured Candidatus Peribacteria bacterium | reverse complement strand
TTTACTTTATACCGTGGGGGCGGTTTATTTTTGCGGATACGGTGCTATATTTGTGGAGGCCCCCCGGGGCGGGGGGGTGCGCGCGCTAGCGCGCGCGCGTCTCTTCAAGATAGATAAGACTCGTTTTTTCCAACTTCTCAAAAGCAACAACGACATTGCGATTACCTTTCTCTCCAATATGCTTGCGGTGGTGAATAAACGCCTGCGTCATGCAAATCAGGAACTCGTGGTACTCTATGAAGTAAGTAGAATTATTGCCGAAGAAATCAATGGTCTGCCCGCCTTGGCGATCGCTATTATCGCTCAGCTACGTCAGATTGTGACGGGTGAAAAAGCTTTATTTATCGTTATCGATCCTACATTGAAAATGGAGAAGGTGGTTGCGGAGTATGGGCACGGCGCGGGAAGTGCCGATTATAAAAAAACAATTCCCGAGTATGATGCGATGAAGACTTTGCTTCTCCCGCGCGATATGCATTATAAAGTGCAGGGTAAAAATCTTTTTCTCGCGGTAAAAAATTTCGACGGCGAGCTGAACGGTTTGATTATTCTTTGCAATCAAGGTGGAGAATTCGACTACGATGGTATCCGACTCTGTGTTTCGGTCGCCGAGCAACTCGGTCATGTCATCGAAAGTATGATGAAAAAAGAATCCGAAAAAGACGAAGACAAACTCAATACGAATTTCATAAGTTTCTGATGCGGCCGGAGTTGATTTCATCGAAGAATCTGCTATTCTGGGCAGGTAAGAATGACTGAATAGGCTTTTGAATAAATGTACATGGGAAATGTGAACGTGAAGTTGAAAGGCGTTGAATTGAATGAAGGCTTCAGAAGGGCGATGGATTTGATGGAAAATTCAAAAGATATACTTTTTATCACAGGGAAAGCCGGGTCGGGTAAATCCACACTGCTTGAATATTTCAGGGAGTATACGAAAAAAAATGTTGTTGTACTGGCACCTACCGGTGTAGCGGCGTTGAATGTAAACGGTCAAACCATTCATTCATTTTTTAAATTTTCCCCACATATCACCGTGCAGGACGTGGGCAAGAAAAAGCTGACGAAAAAAAACATAGAACTTCTTAAAAAAACGGATATTTTTATAATAGATGAAGTATCCATGGTGAGAGCGGATATCCTCGATTGTGTGGATATCGCTCTGAGGTTTGGGCTAAAAAGTAAAAAACCTTTTGGGGGGAAGCGGATGATTTTCATAGGAGATTTATATCAGCTTCCACCTGTCGTATCGAGTGTGGATGAGAAGGAAATGTTTAGGACGGTGTATGAGAGCCCTTATTTTTTTAATGCACATGTTTTGAAAAGTATGCACATGGAAATCATCGAACTGGAAAAAATTTACAGACAGAAGGACGCGGATTTTATTGAACTTCTCAATAAAATCCGCACCTGCTCGGTGCAAGATGAGGATATCGTGAAACTTAATGAGCGTTTTTTACCTATCATAGATCAATCGGTGTTAGGTGAGAATTTTTATATCACGCTTACCACGACAAATGCGGTTGCGGACAATCTGAATAGTGAGAAGCTCGCAGAACTCAGGGCTCCATGTAAAGTGTATCGCGGGAAATTAACCGGCGAATTTGAGGAGAAGCATTATCCGACTATGGAAAATCTTGCGCTCAAAGTCGGTTCTCAGGTTATGCTTCTTAATAATGATTCCGCAGGCGGGTGGGTGAATGGGAGTATCGGTAAAATTCTCAATATTGAGCACGATGACGTGCGCGATGAAGATCTTCTTATTGTGCGTTTACAGGAGGGTCGAACGGTAAGAGTTGC
>CAYHQD010000157.1:0-1806 GCA_964358905.1 uncultured Candidatus Peribacteria bacterium | reverse complement strand
TTTCGGTTATCGTGGATTGGAGTGCCGGACTTTTTGGCGCGAAATTCGGCGGAGTGACAAAAGAATATGTACAGCGAGTGATACAAATTGATAAGTCGTTTGCAGAAAAAAACGTTTTTCAACTGAGAACAATCCTGCAAGAAGGGAGTGCGAGCATCAGCAAACTCGCGAAAATTGTATCCGTGGTTTCAGTTGAAAACGAACTCGAGATGATAACTGCGATAAAAAATCTCCCGCATGACAGTCTTGAAACATATGTGCGGGATGTGAAAAGGAAGTTGGAAGAACGAAACGGTTGGAATGGAGGAAAAGTGCATGACGGATTTCACAACTTTACTCAGATAGAAACTACGCAAGTCGACAAAAACCAAAATGGCCTATTTGAGCCATTTATTGAGGCTGGAAGTGTTCGTCCGAACACTTTTGGAGGTGAAGAAACGAGCGAAAAAACAGTCGCGAAAAATATCCATCACACGGCCAGATTCGGCGTAAGTCAGAGTCACGATCCGTACTTTATGGCACCGCTATGCAAAGGACATCATGACATCGCACATGCGATGGATGTGCGAAGCGTGGAGATGAGGATGAAGGAAACGCACTGACGTGCGTGGAGGACGAGGGCGAGGAAAACGCAGCGATTAATTCCTCATTTTTTCAAACCATAACTAAAAAGCGAATGATCGTAGATGCCTTAGTAAACTTAAAACGACATAAAGACCTCTGTTTAGCACGAGATCAAATGGCGGTTCAAACGTGACAAAGCGCCCACCGAATTTTTGTTTGAATTCGGAAACGCCTCGAAGCGGATCTTTGGGGTCGAATGCTATATCAATAGCGGGGATGCCGTTCTCAAAGTCGGGCCGGTGACCATTTGTAAAATCGGGGAGTGCGTGTGGTGCACGCATGGGGAGCGATGTCCCAATAGGACGAGCCGTGCCCATAAAATCGTATTCTTTTTTGCCCGCTTTTTTCGCATCTTTGATGGCTTCCCATTGGAGTATATAAGGCGCCATGAGATCGCGGTGCGTAGAAGAAGAAGCGCCGTAGTAGTAGACGGCAGTTTCGCGGCCATATACTATAATTATCCCGGCGAGAGCGGCAGAAGCCGACTTCGCTAACGCTCCGTGCTCTTCCCGCATATACCCCATATACAAAATGACATTTTTCCCCAACCCCTTCATCATCGCTTCATAATACGATTTCGGATGTACCGCGAATCCATCCCTCTTGGCGGTTTCACGTGCAAGCGTGTAAAACTGATCCAACGCGGGCATTGGCGAGCTCTTGCCCACGGCATCTTTCGTCTCGATGATTTCATTCCCCACGTACTTCTCGACCCTCCCCTCTTTCTCCGCGAGCTTGATATTGTATCTTCCTTTTCGTTTCATCTGCGTGAGCAATGCCTCTTCACTGAGACTTAAATCGAGTACGATAGTGTACTCGGGTAGATAAGGATGCGGGACGTGCTTCAAGGCTAATTCTTGGAAAAGATTTTTTATATCCGCAGAAAGACTTCGTTCATTTTTACCGCCTTTATTTGTCGAAAACTCAACCATGCCATGCCCTTCAAATCTCACCGATACCACTTTGTGAGCTCTCGCCAGTTTCGTAAGCGAGTGCATGTCTTTCCGTGTCCATTCTTTTAAATTCACCCCGATTCCTCGCCATGTACACCATCCGAAAGCGAGGGGAATCTCGATGAAATACGCTTTTTGACCGTTTTCACATTCCAGAACGCGTCCTTTTCTCCCGGCCAACTCTTGGAACCGCGTCCAGTCCTCACTCTGTGTAATTTCAAAATGTTCC
>CAYHQD010000156.1:0-1929 GCA_964358905.1 uncultured Candidatus Peribacteria bacterium | reverse complement strand
TCCGCTCCTATTTGTTTAACGCAATTTCTCAGTTCAAGCTCGGTAAGAATCGTGAGTACTTGAGAAACGGGCAATTTGAGAAGTTCCACAATGTCATCCACCGAGAGAGGCCGCTCAAGACTTTTATAAATTTCTATTTCTTCCATCGAACACTGCGTGGCAATTAGACGAGAGTGTTCTCGCGCGGTTTCAAAATATTCACGTGGTTGGATTCCCAAATCCTCCATCATACATCTCACCGAAAGAAATACATGCGCACTTTTATTTTCCATTAATTTATAAGGCCCTCTTGAACGGTCACTAAGGAGGGAGCCGGGAACCGCGAAAACCTCGCGGTTTTCGCTCCGCGCGGAGTATGCTGTGATAAGTGCACCGGAACGCTCTCTCGCCTCCACTACGACTACCGCCTTACTCAATCCCGCAATAATTCGGTTCCTCATCGGGAACGTATGTTTCGCCGCGGCGACATCGTATGGGTATTCAGTGACGACCAAATTATCCTCCATAAGACTGTGAATCAATTTCGAAGCTGACCTCGCCTCCAATTCCCCGAGTCCACTCCCAAGCACCGCGATTGTCGGTATATTCGCATCAACCGCAGCGGCATGCGCATAGGTATCTATGCCATAGGCGAGTCCGCTGACAACGCAAATATCGTATGGAGCCATCTCTCGCACGATGCGCTCCGTCATTTCTTTGCCGTAAGGAGAAGGGGTACGCGTACCGACGACCGCGATATGCATGCGCCCAAGGATTGCAGCGTTTCCTTTCACGTAAAGTAAAATCGGCGGGTCATGTATCTCTTTGAGAGGCTCTGGATAGGCCTCATCATGTTGATTAATCAAACGTATGTTTTTCGCAAGGAGTAGAGATAATTCGCGTTCAGGATTTACGTCTCTTCGCGCAAATATCAACCGCTCGATATATTCATTTTTCAATCCCGCCGACCGCATTTCTTTTTCCGACATTTGATTCCACATATATGAAAGCGCCTGAGAGTAATCCAGGAGCGACACTTTGCCAGTTTGATTAATCGAAAAAAGTCGCCTATACATTTGATTAATCAACTCCGAAATTATCTTATTGCTATGCGGAAAAACGCACTTGAGTGCATTGAGGTACATATACGACCTGATTTTTTCGGTATTCATACGAAAATTGGCGTTATAAAGTAACAACGCCTCGCACCCTAGCAGACAAAGTTAAAAAAATATTAAAAAATCTGCAGAAAAAAGCCTTCTACTATTACTCCACTACCACTTCGCATCCCCCACCCTCTTCAATCGGGTCGCATACCACTTCTCCACCGGTGCGGAGTACCGCATCATCTCCACTTTCACCGCCATCCGCCGTTAATGTAAAGTCAAACTCACCGGCTTCTTCCCAAAAATGCGCTTGAGTAAGATCTTCTTGAGGCACATCAGATGGTCCCAGTTCGGTGTCTTCCCTTGATAATCGAAAACTCGTCATCACTCCGTACGGATTTTCCTCTCTCAAATAGGTAATTGGATAGCAACCATCATCGCTACCGAGCATGGAAGGATTCTCGGTGAAATTTCCCACGCCTTCAAGTTCATACAAACCCGTAGAAGATTCACAAAGCGTTTCGTCGTCGGGTGGAAAGTCGGCAACAACCGTAAGTACTCCAGGCACTTCACCGGGCGAATCGAGAGCCGGATCATGCAAGGTGATTTCAGTCACTCTTCTGGTATCCGCGCACCCTTCCGTAACAGCCGCCGGAGTCGCAAGCGCCACAGCCATGGCAAGAGGTGCAACCGCTGATTTGAAGTTTTCGAGACTCATATGTATGAAATAAATTATTGTACAAGGCGATATTGTAGCATTAAAAACTATTAATGCAAGTCAAATGAGTCCTCGCTTATTTCTCAAACTTCAAAATCTCTCCCGACTTAAACGCCCCACCGCTCA
>CAYHQD010000155.1:0-1982 GCA_964358905.1 uncultured Candidatus Peribacteria bacterium | reverse complement strand
GCAGTTCAAATCTCACGTTGCCGATAGACAAAGGCGTCACAATCCAATCGCCAAATATCGTCATAGATCTGGTGGACCGTATCGAAATCAATGCAAAAATTAATTTGAATCTCGATGTCACACCGATCAGGGATGGAATCCAAAAACTTTCCGAAGCGGCTGGTATTCTCACCGAGACCCTGGCGGAAGGTATCAACGCGGGCATAGATCAGATAGATGAACTTACGGACACAGCGAGTGATGCAAGCGAAGCGCTTTCTGATACCGTGGAAGAAGTGGTGGACACCGTGGACACTGCGGAACGAAGTGAAGCAGTTTCCCCCTCTTCTCCCGCCTCTAGTTCTCCCGAACCATCTTTTGATTCCAGTGCATTTAACGATATGAAGGAAATGAGTCCGTACGTAGAACGCGCCATCGCCCAAATGACTGATATCGTCCATGAACTCGAAAAGCAGTCCGTGGATTTCAATGCAAAATCAAAAGAATTCTCAAAAGAAATTCGCTTGGTGGCGGAAAACGAGTGGATTGACAAAGATCATCCGATGCTCGCGCGCCATCTCGATGAACTTCGCATAACGAAAGTGGATGTATCCACTCTCGGAAGTCCATACCTCACCAAACTCGACAACTTGCGCCAAGGACTCATCGCCTACTCGGATAGGATGACGGAAGCAAATACGGAATTCGCGGATTATGTCGACTTAAACCGCGTATCATATGCTTTTGCCGCCGACGGCAATGCACAGTTTTTACGAGGCTATGAAAATATGCTTCAAATAGGAATGGAGTCTAAAGATGAACATGCGAGTGATCCAATCCTTGCGGCTGGGAACGCACTCAATGAGTCATATCAAAAAACGGCCGATCTAAAAAATAATTGGCTTTACGGCAGACCTACGGCACGCAATACGGCCATCGAAACAGCTTACGAATTTTCTTCTCCGGTCAGTGGAGGCTCAAGCGCCGAAATTTTGCAAAAAGGAATTTTCATCTACAACAAAGAAGAAGGTATCTCTGATAAATTGGTGGCTTATACCGCAGAGAGCGGGAACGGAAGCAAAATGATCGTGGAAGATTTCGATAAAGACGGCGACGAAGATATTTTGTACACGCTTGGCAAAGAATTGTATTTCAAAGAAAATTACAAGAATGGACGCCAACTTGAATATTATAACAAACCGCCAAAAATCTATGAGCTGGATGAATTGAAACCCGAGACTTCCGCCGTCAACATGTTTAAGTTGATCTCATCGGATATTTCCGAAGTGCGAGCTTCGTGGCTACCAATGGGAGGAGAGGGAAGCCGTGCTCCTTCGGAGCCCGCTGCTTACGAGATCACGATGAAACGTTCTCTCTCAGATTATTTCAAAGAGAATCGAAGTCTGACGGATAGAATATTAATCGCCACTGCGAATCCCGTCCCGGCGGGAGGAGCAGTTTTCCCTACCCCTTCTTTCGCAAACAACTCGAATTCGCCGGGTGCATCGTATGAAATTCTCGATGGTGAAGTGGAGATCGAAAGTGCGCTGACGGAGGAACGCAAACTTACGACAAGCGACATCGTTCGCACATTGGAAGGTGCGGAGGCTCTGATCACATTTGATGTGGGAGGGTCGGTAAAACTGGAAGAGAACAGTGCGCTGACCATACCTGATTTTACGGAAGATGTTATCACTCTTACCATCACCGGCCAGGCAACCGTTCTCACCGGGAAAAATGCACTCGCACGTCCGGGAACCACATTTGTCACGGGCGGTGACTCCGAGCTCACTATTAATTTGGACTCCAAAGAGCGTATCACCATAGGCGCGCAGAGCACTTATACTGTACCAACTTTCACCCCCTCCTCCACCCTTCTCAAGTCGTATTCAAAGGATACTGAAGCACTGACTCATCCACGCACCCTGCTCTCACGCAGTGATACCGCATCAGCAATTCAAGGTGCGACATTACACGTGATGGAAGATGCCACTTTCACGCTC
>CAYHQD010000154.1:0-2114 GCA_964358905.1 uncultured Candidatus Peribacteria bacterium | reverse complement strand
TTCAGGGAGCGGAAAATGCCGCGCGCGAGGCCCGCGGCATCAAAAAGATTCTCAAGCGAAAAATAACTGCGCAATTTCCCCCAATGGATACTGCGAAATTCTATTCCTTGGGACCGCGCGAATTTTTCTTCCATACCGCTATCCGAACCCACATACAAAAATTCCGGTTTTCCCCTCATTTCGGAACTTCGACGCAATGCCTCAATGATAGGTGCGTGCGGCAAAATATGACCGCCTGTCCCGCCCCCTGTCAGCAGTATACGCATGGTTTTGGGTGTCTTTTGAAATATTAAGTAAAATACCGATTCCAATAAGAGTGCTCACCATCGAAGAACCTCCGTATGAGACAAACGGAAGCGTAATGCCCGTCACCGGCATGAGTGAGGTATTTACCGCGAGATTGATAAAAACCTGCGCGGAAATCCAAGTGGTGATACCGGTTGCAAGAAGTTGGGAAAAACGATCGGGCGCGTAGTAGGCGATCTGATATCCTCGCAGACTCACCAGCACATACGCGAGTACCACCAAAAGCGTCCTCACGAAACCAAGCTCCTCTGCGGAAGCCGCAAAAATAAAATCGTCAGTCGCCTGCGGAAGCCAGTATGATTTCTGAATACCTTGCGTGAGTCCTTTACCAAAAAATCCACCAGAGCCAATCGCTATTTTCGCCTGTTCAGTCTGCCAGCAATAATCCTCACGACATTCGGCGTTCGGGGACAAAAATGCACTGAAACGATTTTTGATATGCGGTGTAGTGGCGGCAATACCTCCGCCTATGACTATCGCAATCATCCCCCCTACAAGAAGATGTTTTATGTTTGCACCGGCCACGAAATAAATACCGACCGCAATGGCGATCAGCACGAGCGTGGAACCTAGGTCCGGCTGAGCCATGACGGGAAAAATAAACGCCCCCGCAATAATCACAAACGGTATCAACCCTCCTTCAAACGTCTCCACTTCCCGAAACTTTAAGCGTAACCAACCGGCGAAGTAAATCACCAGACCGAGCTTTGCAATTTCAGTCGGCTGGATGGAATTGATAAAAGGAATCGAAGGTATATTGAACCATGACTGCGCGAAAGTATTGTTATCTTCTCCGAAAGCGAGAACTGCAAGCAACAGACCAAAACAGATAACGAAGATCGGCACGGACATCTTCTGCCAAAAGCGATAAGGAATCTTCACTGCGAGAAACATAGCAAAAAGCCCGATAAGTACGCGAATCACGTGATTTTTCAGAATATAATAACACTGCACTTCATCGGTACCGCAGGAAGGATACGCGATTCCAGGTGCGGTAAGTTGAATGGATTTTGGCACCCCGATACTGGCGATCATGATCACTCCGAAAGCGAGCAGTCCGAGTACTGTAAAAAGGAGCACTTTATCTATCGAACTGTACGATTTGCGCATCATTATGATTTCGGTGTAATCTGCTAGCGCTGTTTATCCTAACCGAAGCATTTTATGAACACAATGCAAGTTCGTACGCGCGTCCTTCTCACAAGTATCGCAGTCGCGTTTTCCTCGCAACTCATATCGCTGTTCGTAATCAAAACCGGTCTTTTACCCCTGTATACGAATACTGGAATCGCATTCTCACTACCATTTACCGGCCCATTGCAAATTATTTTAAGCGGGGTACTTCTGCTGACCATCATCATATACGCTCCAATTTTGACCGCTACTTTCGACCCCTCTTCGTCACTGATGAAAATAGTTTTTTTTCATATTCATCCACGGCGCCTTGCGGAATTGTCACTCGCTCTCATAGTAGGAGGAGGCCTCAGCAATCTCGGGGAGCGGCTGATATACGGATATGTGGTTGATTATATCGATGTCGGGTTCTGGCCGGTCTTCAATATGGCCGATTCTTTCATCACCATTGGTGCAATTCTCATCGCGGTATTGTGGTTGAAAAAGTAGTCTGATAGAATGCGCTCGTTGACTAAATTTTCATGCCTACACTGACACCGCTTAAATTTCTCATGCGATCCGTAGCCGGTTTTACCGGAGGGCTTTTCGGCACCCTGCTCCTCCTCTTCGTATTTCTCCTCACTTCTCAAATTCTCTATTCCGTATTCCAAGCTGAACAACTCAGCAGCCAGCAC
>CAYHQD010000153.1:0-2147 GCA_964358905.1 uncultured Candidatus Peribacteria bacterium | reverse complement strand
ACCGTTAGATACCGAAAACGCACCTCGATGGCTCAAGTAGAAATCTACAGCAAAAATTACTGCCCGTACTGCGAACAGGCAAAATCGCTCCTGAAAGATAAGGGGGTGCGTTTTAAGGAATATGACATCACCGAAGATGAGAAATTGCAGAAAGAAATGATGAAACGCTCAGAGGGCAGACTCATGACCGTGCCACAGATTTATATCAACGGAGCGCTCATCGGGGGCTATAGCGATCTACAGGCACTCGATGATTCAGGCGAGTTGGACAAATTATTGAAGAGAAAAAATTAGTTTTTCTTCTTTTTCGCCATTTCCTCTTGCTGAGGAACTTCTACGCTTTTCAGCAGACTTTTATCCGCCGGTGCGTCTTTGCCAGTGCGGTCGTAGATGAGTTTTCCTTCACAAGCGATGCGAAGCATCGGCTCCGTATCGGCATTTTTCACACTCAGATCATAGGTCTCTCCCCATTTTGGAACTAGGACATTTGGAATTTCATTGCTTTCCATTGCGGTTTTGAGTGCCATACTTCGGTCAGAGTCGCCGTGTACGAGGAAGACACGCTTCAAGCCTTTTATGTGGGTGGTGAATTCAAGCAAATCCGATCTGTCGGCATGAGCGGAAAAATAATTCATCACTTCGATACGTGCGCGCACTTTGTAAGCTTCGCCGAAGATATTTACTTCTTTGGCTTTTTCCACAAGTTTTTTGCCGAGCGTTTCCTCCGCTTGGTAACCGACGATCATTATCGTGTTACTCGGATTTTCAATATTGTTTTTCAGGTGATGCAAGATGCGTCCGTGTTCGCACATGCCGGAAGAGGCGATGATAATACATGGTCCGATATAATTATTGAGAGCCTTTGACTCTTCCACCGATGTGGTTTGTTTAAAATTATCAAAATTCAGAAGTACTTCATTGCTTTCCAGCATCTTTTTCGCGTCGTCATCCATACACTCGCTGTGGCGGCGGAATACTTCAGAGACGTTGACCGCGAGCGGACTATCCAGGAACACGGGAAGCAATGGAATCTTTTTCGCGTCCACCAATTGATGCAGTTCATACGTGATTTCCTGAGTGCGGCCGAGGGCGAATGCGGGGATGAGGATTTTTCCGCCTTTGGCGGCGGTGGAGGTGATGATCTCCGCGAGACGATCTTGCGCCTCGACGATGGATTCATGAAATTTATCGCCATAGGTGCTTTCTATCATGAGAATATCCACCGGAGGGAGCTTCTCCGTATCCGGATCTCGAAGGAGCGGCAGGTGCGGACGGCCGAGGTCGCCGGTGAAAAGAAGAGTGACATTTTCATCTGTTTCTTCATCGTGCATTTCCAGATAAGTCAGTGCGGATCCGAGGATGTGTCCCGCATCATAAAATGTAGCCTTTACGCCAGGTACTACTTCAAAAGGAGTGTAGTAATTGTGTCCCACAAAATATTTCAAACTCTCAGTTGCGTTTTCTTGAGTATAGATCGGTTCTATGGGTGGTTCGCCATTTTGAGCTCGTTTTTTATTTACATATTCTACGTTTTTTTCCTGGATATACGCACTGTCCATGAGCATGTAATCGCAGAGATCTTTAGTCGCAAGGGTCGTATGAATTGGCGCGGTGCATCCCTGTTTCACGAGATTGGGGATATTGCCGCTGTGATCGATATGCGCATGTGAAAGAATGACCGCATCCACGGTGGACGGGTCAAAAGGAAAACACTTATTGCGATGTTCCGACTCTTGGCGTTTACCTTGGTACATACCGCAATCGAGAACGATACGCTTATTGTTGATTTCGATCAGGTAACGGGAACCCGTGACAGTGTGATTCGCTCCTACGAAGAGAATTTTCATATTTGTTTTTTTATTACTTTAATTATATCATGATTCAAAGAAAAATACCATGACTGAAGAAACGTACAAATTGCGCGTGGGAAACGAGGAAATCGAATGCGTGATTCGCAAGAAATTCATGACGAGATCACTCCGGCTGAGGCTGGATTTTGCCAAGCGTCTCTATGTGTCTGCGCCACGACTTCTCAGTGATCGGCATATCATTGACTTTTTGGAGGAGAAAAAACCGTGGTTGGAAAAACATCTGGTCAAAATCGGTCGTATGATTGAACGTAAACAGCGAGAACGAAAATCCATGAA
>CAYHQD010000152.1:0-2149 GCA_964358905.1 uncultured Candidatus Peribacteria bacterium | reverse complement strand
GACTCTCACTTCTGGTACAGATAATTTTCGTACCGGCGTAATTGCGAATTTCACTTTTTTTATCACCGCTGATGCTATGAGAGAGCCGGTTGCGTGGAATGTTAAGCTGGTAACTTTTGATATTCATCGAAATTCTCCCGAGATCAAATCCACTTCCATGCTTCCAAGTATTTTAGCGAAAATCCATGCGCGTGCGCATGATGCATATGAATCCGTAATGATAGACTCTCACGGACTCGTTACCGAAGGTACGTTTACAAATATTTTTCTTGTCAAACACGACGTGTTGATAACTCCAGCGGGCGGTATGCTTCACGGTATTACACGAGGTGTCGTCCTCAAGCTTGTGAAAAAAAATAAATTGATGGCCGTTGAAGAACGAGATATAAAGAAGAACGAATTGTATGGTGCGGACGAAATTTTTCTTACCAATTCCATACAGGGTGTAGTGAATGTTATTCAAGTGGATGAAAAATTATTTTCCGAAAATCCGTCGTATGCCA
Source organism: uncultured Candidatus Peribacteria bacterium (assembly GCA_964358905.1). Classification (GTDB taxonomy): domain Bacteria; phylum Patescibacteriota; class Gracilibacteria; order UBA1369; family JABINC01; genus CAYHQD01. The sequence continues at coordinate 1,646 of CAYHQD010000152.1, read as the reverse complement.
CGCGTATCAAAAATCTTTATGATGATTTTTTAATCACTGTATGAATTCAAAACTTCTCCTCAGAAAACGGCCTCTTGTCATGGGAATTTTGAATATGACACCCGATAGTTTGTACGCAAGTGAACTGTCGCGAAGCGACTCCTCCGCTGATTTAAAGACGCTCCGCGTCCGTATAGAAAAAATGATTGCCGATGGAGCGAGTATCATTGATGTGGGAGGCGAGAGTACCGCGCCAGGGAGTTCGTATATTCCGGCGAATGAAGAATGGGAGCGTATTCACCCCGCGCTTGAAATTTTGAAGGAGCTTAAAAAAAACGGCTCCTCCATTTTGATTTCCGTTGACACTTACAAATCGGAAGTGTTCAAGATGGCGTGTGACTACGGAGTTGATATGCTCAATGACATCACCGCTCTTCGGGGTGATCCGTACATGGTCGGATTGGTCGCCGAATCGAGAGTCAAAGTTTGTCTCATGTACTGTATCGTGCCGCTCAGCGCGAAAGAAAGCAGGGCTCGTGTTACCAATTCAGAAGTTGATTATACCGATGTCATTAAAACCATCGGTGATTTTTGGCGAGAACGTATCAATTTTGCAACCGCTCAAGGTATCGCACCGGATAAAATCATTCTAGATCCGGGCATGGGGGCTTTTGTTTCCGGCGACCCGAAGTATAGTTTCGAAGTTCTTAATCGTTTTCGTGAGCTGAAAGACTTGTTCTCGAAATTCCCACTGCTTGTCGGGGCCTCGCGCAAAGGTTTTACGGGTACGGTTCGTCTTCCCGATGGCGGTTTTGAAAAGAGACTTTCAGTTGAGGATCGTCTGATCCCATCACTTGCCGCCGCCACTCTCGCTCTTCGCAACGGTGCCGATATCCTCCGTGTGCACGATGTGAAAGAAATGAAACAAGTCGTGGATTTTTTCAGCTGTTTTCGCGCGTAGTGTTTTTTTCCCATCTTATCAACCTATCCAGGCGCCTGCCACCCTTTAGTCAGTGCGTTTCCCCCGTCTTCATCTTCACTGCACTGACGTGCATGGCATGCGCAATGTCGTGATGGTGCCTGCAGAGCGGCGCGATCAGGTTGGGTAAGTGGTTTTTTATGAGTGCAAACGGGACTTTGTGATGAAGATGCTCGGCGGTTTTCGCGCAATCCGGCATCGAGCATGCGTCACCGTATTCTTCTTTAATCACTTTTTTCACTTCTGTCGGAACGTGCCTTGTAGCTTCGCCTTTTTCGAGCTGTTTTTTCGTCAACTCCTCTTTTTTATTTTCAAGCTCGACCTTCCTCTGATTCAAAAATGCCAACAATTCTTGATTTATATCTATATTTTTCGCCTTTAGTTCACGAAGTTTTTTTACTACCTCTTCCGACAATCCCAACCCTCTCATCATACCAAATTCATCCATTCCTCCGTCATTCCACGAAGTCTGCCCGGGCAGACTTTTATCCTCGTTTAGTGGCTCAAGTAAGCCATTTTGGTTTTTGAAAATATGAGCATGACAGGTATCAGCATGACTCCCAGATCTACCTTCGAAAAGCGTATTCGCCATATCGCACTTTTGCTCATTTCGCATATCTCTCGCCAAAACTTCCACTGAAGATTTCGAGAGAAGTTTTATTTGGTCAGCCAACGTTTCTTGGTTTTC
>CAYHQD010000151.1:0-2200 GCA_964358905.1 uncultured Candidatus Peribacteria bacterium | reverse complement strand
GAGACTCTTTTTTAATTATAAACTGATTCAATATATGCGAATTTTTTTCTTGGTAAAGTCGATGTGTTTGGGAAGAAGATTCGATTTATAGATGTGGATGCGGTAACTCTCAACCCTTACATGGGCTACGATTCTCTGAAACCTTTTCTCAAAGAAGTGCATGATGGGGGAAAAGGCATTTTTGTACTTGTGAAAACTTCTAATCTCTCGAGTGGTGATTTGCAGGATCGCGGAGTGGAAGGTGATAGTAAAGTGTTTGAAATGGTGGCGCAGTTGACGGAGGCGTGGGGTGCGGATGATATAGGGGAATCCGGGTATTCGAGTGTGGGGGCGGTGGTCGGGGCGACTTATCCGAAGGAGGCGCGCCGCCTGCGTGAACTAATGCCTCAGCAGATTTTTCTCGTGCCGGGGTATGGCGCTCAAGGCGCCGGTGCGAAGGAAGTGAAATTTTGTTTCAAAAAAGATGGCACGGGTGCGATCATAAATTCTTCTCGCGGTATTATTTTTGCATATGAAGAATCAGACGATCCGGCGGACGGCTCGCATTTTGCGCAGGCGGCGCGCGACGCAGTCCTTGCAATGAAAAAGGATTTGGAAAGTATAATCTGAAGGCATCTGAAGCGGTTGCTTCTTGACAGTTTTCGGGTATAATGCGGTTTCTGTATTTTGTTTCATAATATTATTTCATGGAGCTCGAACTTCTACTTCCCGGCGGCAATCTCGAAAAAACGAAAATCGCTTTTCAGTACGGCGCCGATGCGGTGTATATAGGTGTGCCGATGTTTTCTCTTCGAGCGCGGGAGAATCAATTTACACTGGGGGATCTCAAGGAGGCTACCGAGTACGCTCATGGCTTGGGTAAAAAGATTTATTTTACAGTCAATATTTTTCCACATAATGTGAAGATCGGACTTTTGGAAAACGCATTAAAAAAAATGGCGGAGCTGAAGCCCGATGCATTCATTATGGCGGATCCGGGAGTTATTATGATGGCAAAAAAACATGCACCTGAAATAGACATTCATCTTTCCGTCCAGGCGAATAACGTCAACTGGGCTTCCGCGAAATTCTGGCACGAACAGGGAGTGGCTAGGGTTATCGTATCCCGCGAACTTTCATTGAAAGAAATAAAAGAGATCCACGAGCATAATCCCGGTCTTGAAATCGAGGCCTTCGTACATGGGGCGATCTGTATGGCGTACAGCGGACGATGCCTGCTTTCGAATTATTTCAGCTACCGCGATGCGAATCAGGGTACGTGTTCCCACAGTTGCAGATGGCAGTACAAGGTACACAAAGTCAATCCCGCGGATGGTGTGTATTCACCCGAGCATTATGAGGAAATTGAAGGTCAGTATGTGCTTGAGGAGGTGTCCCGTCCAGGCGAATATCTTCTGACGGACGAAGATGAGAACGGAACTTATATTATGAATTCACGGGATTTATGCGCTATTGAATATTTGAAAGAATTGGTGAGTGCTGGCGTGATAAGTTTCAAGGTTGAGGGACGCTCGAAAAGTATCTACTACGTTGCCTCGGTGACGAAAACATATAGGAAGGCTTTGGATGACTTGCAAGCGGGAAAACCTTTTGATAAAAAACTTCTGGATGATTTGGCGAAGACCGCGAATCGTGGATTCATACCAGGGTTTCTCGTAGAAAACCCGAAAGAGGCCGCGCAGTATTATGAAAAAAACGTGCCATATCAGACGCACGCGTTTTCAGGGGTCATACGACACGATGCCGCGGAAAGTAAAAAAATGTTTGAAGAGAAATTCGGGAAGGAGTACGCGGCTGAGGTTATCAAAAAAGGAGAATTTTTGTACGTGGTCGAAGTTCGAAACAGGACGCTCGATAAAACCGAAATTGAAATTATGACGCCGACGGAAGAATATACTCTCACATTGGACGGTCTTTGGAATATTCCGGGTGCGCACAATCGCCATAAAAAATACGAATCGGTCGAAGCGGTTCACGGCGGTGATGGCCTTGCGTTTTTTAAACTGCCGTTTTCCGATCTTCCCGTGCATACCATGCTTCGCCAGCGTATCGAACTCACCGTTAAAACTATACGCTGAACACAATGGCTGTTATTACTCAAACCTGTGGCGCATGTCAAAATCAATTTTCGATTGATGAGAATGATCAGGTCTATTATGCGAAGCGGAATGTGCCGCTTCCAGTTCTTTGCCCGAAGGAT
>CAYHQD010000150.1:0-2219 GCA_964358905.1 uncultured Candidatus Peribacteria bacterium | reverse complement strand
AGGCGTAGGACTTTCGGTCAGTGCTTCAACAATATCCACCACCGAATAAAACCATTCTTTGTTATGCCAGACTCGACGAATCCTTTTTGACTGGAATAGAACGAGCTTATTTTCTTGGTCATTCATAATTTTGGAAGTTAAAAATAAGTTATTTGATGCCAATCAATAGCACACAAACATTAAATAAATCTAAAATCCTTATTAAAAAACTAAACTACTTTTGCTTCCCTGTAAATGACTCATCGTTTTTCCTCCACTGCTTCACGAATGATCCCACACGAAGTTCCACATGGAATCGTGCATTTTATAAATGTAATCGTTTTCGATTATCACCCCCACGAGGTCGTTTTCGACATAGGTTAGATATGAAATTTTCCCGTCATACACATTCATCTCTATGGAAAAAGGATACAGATTCGCGTCAATCCACTTATACCCCTTATGTGACTTCGGCGAATATCCGCCGCTGTAGACCTCGCGCGCGAAAGGCGTATCCAGGAGCAAACTACGTTTGGTGATTTTCGTCTTCTCGCGCTCGGCCACGTACTCGTCATTGATATCTTTCACATACTTGAACATCGCATCTATGTTCGCGAAATCCTTGAGTTCGGTTTTGGAAGTGAGTGTGTCAAAAAGAACTTTTCGCACACCCTCCTCGCCGCGATAAAAACGCACGTTTGGAATATTGATATTCCCTTTCATCATCCCAATCATTTCCGGCACCACTTTTTTGAGGTCGCTCGCCAGTGCATCGAACTCCCTACTCTTTTTTCGCTTTTTCATCTCCACGAGGAGCATCAGCTCTTCCGGATGCACGGGCGCATAAATAGATGTGTTTTTCTCTATTGTTTTTTTTACCACCTCCTCAGCCTCAAGACGAAGTAAAATATTCTGCACCGTAGTCCGCGGCAATTTCAGCTGATACGCGAGCACCGAAGCACCCGCCTTGCCCGCTTGCAAGAGCTTCACAAATCCCGATTCTCGGCCACAGAGGAAGCGATGGTCTTCCCAATTTGACGGGAGCAATGGAGATAGCCGCATTCGGCGACATAGCGGAAGTCGTGGCCTACGCGAACGGGGACATCCACAGGGCAACGAGAGCAACAAAAGCGAATGATTCCAGAATGAGAGTTTTTGAATCCAGAGTTACGGGCCCCATAGGATATTTCACCGCCGGAGGCATTGAATTGATGGCTGGTGCGAGAAGAAGAGCGGGTAAAAGAAAACATGAACTCCGGTTCATGCCCGAATTCTATCCTCATATAACAGCTATAAAAATGCAACCGGGAATGAACCATGAAATGGTCGACTTAATTTGCGGAGCAAGAAGCGACATAGGACTCATTATCGAAACATACGGAAGCGGAGCCGTTCCAAAAAAATTGGTAGACGTTATTTCCAGACACGTGCAAAGAGGATTCCCCGTGTATCTCAGTTCAAGTTGCGGTGAGTCGGGCATCAGCGACACAATGCAGGGACACGACGAAGACGCGATTGCGGCATATCAAGCAGGTGTAAGAAATGTCCGAGATATGTCCACTTCCGCCGCCACCGTAAAGTTAATGCATGTCATAGGAAATAATCCAAATGCGGACTTAGAAACGGTGGAAGAAGAAATGATAGGCAAAAGCTACGCCGGCGAAATCACATTACCCGCGGCTCAAAGGAAAGAAGCTTATTAATAATTTATAACAAGGCATGAACAAACAGATATGGAAACTGCTGAGAAAGAAAATTTGGATGATGTAAACGAATGTTTAGAGAAAATATTAAAATGCCTGAAATCTTTTGGCATTACTGGTAAAACTGTCGCAGAAAGGTAGGGTATCACTCCAACGTATTTATCTCAAATAACTAGTCGTAGATCGGTCAAGAAACCTACACCTCAAACTCTTACCAAAGTGGTCGCAGCCATATACCGCTCCTTATTGGATAAAGGGTTAAATGAGAATCATTTGGATGAGGAATCAATGATCGCGCTTAATCTATTGGAGAAATTTTGTGGAAATGACGGCCTTGCATACATGGAATCGGAAATACTTGGGCAACCCCTGGTGGCACATTCATCGTATTATATTGAAAGAAATGCAGATCATCTACTGGATTTTTTAAGGCCGTTACAAGGAAGAAAACGATTTGGCGGATTTATTACAATCGACGGATCTTCTTATTCGGGAAAAAGTTCAGCGCTACAAAGAGTGATTCATTTCTTTCGAGAA
>CAYHQD010000149.1:0-2351 GCA_964358905.1 uncultured Candidatus Peribacteria bacterium | reverse complement strand
TGCGATCTATTTATGTGTTTCATCGTATCAGACCTGTATCAATAGGTCAAACTTTTTTCTACGTGCCCCACGTTTCCCCCTTACCCCTTCCGTATTCCGTCATCACTCCAATCAGTATGAAAAACGTCATCATCGCTGGAACGTCCTCGAAAGTGTGGAGGAAGAGTGCCATGACGGCGAGAGCGGTGAGAGTGGAGAAAAGTTCGAAATTACCTCGACGATAGAGTGCTCGACCGAGTGTAAAAAGCGCATATAAGAATAATAATAGTCCGGCAACGCCCGTTTCTATACCCACCTGCAGATACCAGTTTTCGGGAATTAGAGGCGAAGCAAAACGATAACTTGCTGGGCCGGCGGTGCCTAGTCCGATGCCGAGTGGATTGGCGAAAAATGCTCTCAGTCCATCATACCACGCGGCCAGATGTCCACTCGTCGAATCGGCGCGAAGTACGATTTCTTGAAACTGTGTGAGGCCAAAAAGAATCCCGAGCACTGCTATCATTATCCCTCCGAACGTGATGTATTTTTTCATGCGCGCAGAAAGCAGAGGCGACGTAAAAATCAAGACGGCGATAAAGACGAATGCACCAATATATGCACTGCGTGAGTAGGTGAAAATCAATGCGATAATGGCGAGCGGGATTGCGACATATGCGGAAATTTTCAGAATACGATGTACCGTTGTTTTCAGCGTCATTGTGATAATCCCCGCGAACACCATGATATATGCCCCAAGTTGATTCGGTCCTGCAAACGTACCTGACATACGGCAGAGTTCCTGATGTTCCAACCTCTGACAAAACGCGAGCGATTGGCCGGGATACCAGGTGCTCCAGTCATTGCGAAATCCGATGGCGATCAATCTCTCGGGTGTGATGCCGAAATGCAACACCAATCCGATGACAATACTTGAAAGACCGGAAACAAACGCCGTGAAGAGAAGAAGACGCTCCTCCCGCGGTGAGAATCCAAAGCGTCGCGCGATAAAAAACGCCCATAAAAAAAGGTAATCGTAACGGGCGCCTAGCATCGCCTGCAAAGGCGATGGCTCCCCTGCACCCACGAATTGCAACAACATGAAGTGCACGATACCAAAAAGTATGTAGGCGAGAATGGCTTTATCCATTACATCAAACCTCGGCATGTTTCGTTCACTTGTACACCTATGTATAAGGAGAAGTGTGAGAAAACCCAGTAGGGTTTCCTTCCATAAGACAACGATCATCGTCGTACCGAATAGATCGGCAAGACCGAGACCGTAATTCAGCGCAGTAACTGTGAGGGCATGAAAAGGAAGCAGTGCAAGGAGCACGATGAGAATCCATTTCGCGACATGTCGGATATATGAGGTCATTTGACGTTTGATATGATGATATGAGCGATACTTTCAGAGGCATGGCGATGGAGATTGGCAATCGGATTGGAAATTATTTTTGAGGTATTGCGCACTTTCGATTTTTTCACCATTTCAAGAATGGTTTCGAGCAATATTTCTGGAGTCAACGCGGGCTCCTCGAGGATAACACTCTCATCCGATGACATATATTTTGCGTTTTCATATTGATCGCCGCGAGACGCACTGCTCGAAAGCGGAATAAAAATCGCGGGCAGACCGACACATTGGAGTTCCGCCACTGTTCCGGCACCGGAGCGGCATACGGCCAGATCGGATATCGCATACAAATCGGCCAACTTATCTCCGACATATTCGAATCCAAAATAGCGTTTTTGCGATTTTGCAAGTCCCTTCCCCACACCTGTAATATGAATAACCATCACATGCTTCAAAAGTTCGGGCAAAATCGCCCACACGAGTTCATTGATTTTTTGCGCACCGAGACTGCCGCCCATCACAAGTATTTTGGGTACTCGCTCCGGCGAGTGAGCCATTCCACTTTCTCCTTTTTTCAAACCTAAAAAGTCGAAAGCTTTCGCCACTGACCCTTTGAGTATTTCTCTGCGTATCGGATTTCCCGTAATACTTACTCTCGATCGCAACGGATTAGGAAACTTTTTCAAAGTTTCCTTGGATACTACGCATATATCCTGCACCATTTTTCCGCACAACCGTGTAGAAAGTCCGGGACTGAAATCGGATTCATGTATGACTATGGGCACGTGTTTCATATGTCCGGCGAGCACTACTGGAAATGCCACATATCCTCCTTTTGAAAAAATCACATCGGGTTTCCAATTCTCAACTATTTTCAGGGAGCGGAAAATGCCGCGCGCGAGGCGCGCGGCATCAAAAAGATTCTCAAGCGAAAAATACCTGCGCAGTTTCCCCGTAGGAATACTTTGAAATCCTATCCCCTGAGACCGAGCAAATTTTTCTTCCATGCCACTATCCG
>CAYHQD010000148.1:0-2487 GCA_964358905.1 uncultured Candidatus Peribacteria bacterium | reverse complement strand
ACCGTGGATCGGATTTGCAATGCGTACGAAGGTCTGAATAAAACATTTTCGGAGAATTTTGAGCTGAGCCGCTTCGAAAAAATTCAGATCAGAAATCTGTATTTTAAATATGAAGATGAAAAAAAACGCACACATACTTTAAAGGATGTAAACATAGACCTTGAAAGGGGGAAGAGAATTGCATTTGTGGGTGAAAGCGGAAGCGGTAAGAGCACCCTGATGACGTTGATACGAGGTCTGGATGACGCCGATAAAGTAAAAGTCATAGTTGACGGGAAAGAGTTCAAATCATTAAAAGTGCTTTCGGATACGGTGACGCTCATTCCACAAGAACCTGAAATTTTTGAAAATACGATCCAATACAATGTAACGGCGGGAATTCGTCACACGAAAGCGGAGCTAGAAGAAGTGTGTCGCCTCGCGAGATTTGATACGGTTTTGCCGAGACTGCCAAAAGGGTTTAAAACGGATATTAAGGAAAAAGGAGTGAATTTATCAGGTGGTGAGAAACAGAGGCTTGCACTCGCGCGCGGTATTTTCGCCGCAAAACACAGTCAGATCATACTTCTGGATGAACCGACAAGCAGTGTGGATACGAGAAACGAATTGCAGATTTACAAGAACCTCTTCGATCATTTCGGTGATCGTTGCATCGTGGCATCCGTACATCGTCTCAACCTCCTAAAAATGTTTGATATCTTGTACGTATTTGAAGGCGGTGAGCTCATAGAAAAAGGTGACTTCAACACACTCTCAAAATCGGGCGGCCTGTTCGAGAAAATGTGGACTTCTTACGAGAAGCACAAGCTATAAAGTCTTCACAATTTGGTCGATCAAACCGTATTTCAAAGCTTGCTCCGCACTCATATAGTTATCGCGATCCGTATCTTTTTCAACTTGCTCCTTTTTCTGACCGGAATGTTTCGCGAGAATTTCATTGAGGATATCCTTGGTCTTTATAATGTGTGTGGCATGTATGTGTATATCTGAAGCCTGACCCTCGGTGCCTCCTAGCGGTTGATGGATCATCACTTCGGCGTGTGGGAGTGCGAAACGTTTTCCCTTCGTACCTGCGGTGAGGAGTACCGCTCCCATGGAAGCGGCCATACCGACACAGACGGTGGAGACATCACACTTGATATACTGCATCGTATCATAGATCGCGAGACCCGCCGTCACATGTCCGCCGGGACTCTGGATATACATTATAATATCTTTCTTCGGATCTTCTTTTTCGAGGAAGAGCAGTTGAGCGATGATACTGTTGGATACATCGGCATCTATTGCGGAACCGAGAAACACGATACGATCCTTGAGGAGTCGTGAGTAAATGTCATACGCGCGTTCCCCATCGTGACGCTTTTCAATCACCGTAGGAACGAGGACGGTATTTGTGACCTGCGGAACTGAGGAAATGTGTGCACCCATATTTGAAATTTTATATGTATATTCTTATATCTTCGACATTATAATTGAAAACCCGTGTATTTGGTATGCTCCTGCACTTGACGATTACCCAATGTAATGATTTAATATCCACTCGTTATTGAAAAGCCATGCGAAATACACATCTTGCACTTGCGTTGGGAGCAACACTTTTCATAGGTGATGGGTGTGCGGTTGCGCACAAACGTCCACCTCCTTCACCGCACCTTCCAACTCCTATGAAAGATATTAATCCGGATGAGCCAGCGCTCACTCCTTCGGATTTGAATTTGGAAGATCTTCTTTATGGAGCTGACCCGAATTCCAAAGCGGGTATATTGCTTAGAAAAATAGAAGAAGCGAGGGGGAAACTGCGGGAGTTGCGCGAGGAGAAAGAAACACGCGATGAGTCACTATACGGTCTGGCATTTGACGATACGTTCTTCATCGGTATGCACGTTGCCGAACATCTATGGCGCTATGATCGTACCAAATTCGAAGACCTTTTTATGGATGGATATTTGAGACGACTTCTTAAACTGGACAATCCATTGACCGTTGATATCAGCACTCAGGTGAAAATCGCCATGGAGGTAATAGGGGAAATCAATTCACAATCTCGGATGCAGTGACAGGAGTTCGAATTTCAGTTTGACTTTGCGATTATCACTGCTAAAATGCCTCTGCTTTCAAAAAAAAGCAGTGTTCTTTGACATCTAAGGATAAGTAGAGAAGTCAACCGACTATTTTTTTTGATTTTGTTTTTTTCTTAAAAAAATGAAACCAGTTTTTTGGATAACAATACAACAAACTTTTTATGAAGAGTTTGATCCTGGCTCAGGATGAACGCTGGCGGTGTGTCTAATACATGCAAGTCGAGTGGGTTTAGGCCCACGGCGAACGGCAGAATAACGCGTTGGTAACTGCCCCGCACTCAGGGATAACCTGTCGAAAGACGGGCTAATACCGGATGGTTCCGCAAGGATAAAGCTTTTGCGGTGCGGGAGGTGCCTGCGTCCTATCAGCTAGTTGGTGAGGTAACGGCTCACCAAGGCGATGACG
>CAYHQD010000147.1:0-2510 GCA_964358905.1 uncultured Candidatus Peribacteria bacterium | reverse complement strand
AAGTGGCGGATGTGGGAGAGCGTGTGGTGTGGCTGGCGCGTCCGGGTAAGGCCTACACTTTGTACGCAGGCAGTGCAGGTCGTGTGAAAATTAATACCTTGGAAGAAGGCGATTTGTATCCAAAAAAAGATGAGAAAATTTTGGAACTTGAGCTTGGCGAATCTCGGCTTAATCCTCTTTTTTTGGAGCCGGATTTCGATAGTGATGGGGTGGTGGATGCATACGATAATTGCGTAAACATAGTGAATATTGATCAGGCGGATATTGACGCGAATGGGCGAGGTGATGCATGTGAGGATTTTGATCGTGATGGCGTGGTGAATGCGAAGGATAATTGTCCCGATCAGCCGAATATGGCGCAAAAAGATACCGATGGTGACGCTATCGGTGATGAATGCGATAGTGAAGAAAGTCGGGTGACTGAGAGGGCGCCGTGGCTTCCGTGGCTGGTGATCGGTATTGCCGCTCTTGCGATTCTCGGTATGATTGTTCAGACGGTACGCAAGGGGCATACGTCCCGCTAGGGAGAAAACTTGCGCTCGCAGTTTTTATTTCGTACAATGCACGTGAAATTTAATGAAGTTGTATGCCCGACATGGATGTGAAAATATTGCCAAATGAATCCGAGGAAGGTGAGGGGTTCGAACATCATCATATTCCCGATCAGGTGAAGGCTGAGAAGGTGGATCCGAAGGAGATGGAAGTGAAGACCCTTGTGAAAATGAAATTTCCGAATTTTGCGAAGCTGGTGGCGACCCATAGTTTCGAAGATATTTTGGAAAAAAATGCGAACGAGGATGTGATTTTGCCCGCTGATCTTCTCGCGGATCTCGCGAATGCCGATTTGGTGGAGGATGATAAGAAGCGCCGTGTGATTCTCATGCTTGCCGGCGTAGTTCTAGGTATTTTGATTGCATTTGTGTTTTTGGGAGGCTCCTAAATAACAACCATATGCCAAAGCCAGTATATAAAAGAGTGATGCTGAAACTTTCCGGCGAAGTCTTGCTCGGGAATGAACAAAGCGGTATTGATTTCACGACATTAAAACGACTCTGCGGAGAAATAGTGGAAGTGACGAAGACTGGAGTCGAAGTGGTGGTCGTTATCGGGGCGGGAAATATTTGGAGATTTAAGGATAATGAAGATTCGGGGATAGATCGGGTGAGCAGTGACTATATGGGGATGCTCGCAACCATTATGAATGCGATGGCGATGCAGTCTTCGATCGAGGCGCAGGGAGTGTATACGCGCGTGTGCAGTGCGCTCGATATCCCGCAAGTGGCGGAGCCATATATCAGGAGGCGTGCCGTGAGACATTTGGAAAAAGGACGTGTGGTCATATGCGCGGGAGGTACGGGCAATCCATATTTCACCACCGATTCCGCGGCGGCGCTTCGTGCGCTCGAGCTCAATTGTGATGTGCTTCTCAAGGCGACAAAAGTGGATGGCGTGTATGACAAAGATCCGAAAAAATTCAAAGATGCGAAACGTTTCACCACTATGACGTATACCCAGGTACTCGGCATGGATCTTGCATTCATGGATAGTGCGGCGGTTTCTCTCTGCAAGGATTCCAAGTTGCCCGTCGTGATTTTTGATCTTACGCAACACGGCAATATCAAAAAGGTCGTGGAGGGGGCGAAAATTGGAACAGTGATTTCTTAATTACGTGCCTCACGTGGCATTTTAGTTTTTATATAAACTTTAATCTCACTTCATATGTCAGTCTCTGAAATTCTTACAAAAGCTCAAGAGTCGTTTGCAAAGGCGGTGGAACATGTACAAGGTGAATATGGAAAATTGCGTATCGGGCGCGCGTCGTCCGCACTCGTCGAAGACTTGCAGGTGCCCGCCTACGGAGGCAACCAACCGCTCAAAAATGTCGCGTCCATCGGTGTCCCAGACGCGCGCACCATTTCTATCTCACCATGGGATAAATCCATAATTGCCGGTATTGAAAAGGCTATCCGAGATTCGGATATCGGACTTGCGCCGAACAACAACGGACAATCCATTCTTCTTAATATTCCCCCTCTTACCGAGGAGAGGCGCAAGGAACTCGTGAAGGTCGTCCACAAGATGTCTGAGGATGCACATATCACTGTGCGCAATCAGCGTCAGGAGGCGATGAGTAAATTCAAATCGATGGAAAAAGATGATCAAATCAGCGAAGATGAGCGTACGGGTGCGGAGAAGCATCTCCAGGAAAAAGTGGATGAGGCAAATGCAAAAGTTGATGAACTGGCCAAGAAAAAAGAAGAAGAAGTTATGAAAGTATAGTTGAAAATATCATTTTAATTTTTTCGTACCATGACTATTGTACTTTCAGTCCTCGCCTTTCTCGTGATTTTCTCGGTTTTGATTATTGTCCATGAATTGGGACATTTTTGGATGGCGAAAAAAGCCGGCATTCGCGTGGAAGAATTCGGTTTCGGACTGCCACCTCGAATATTGGGGGTGAAAAAAAACGGGACATTGTATTCTCTCAATCTTATTACTTTCGGCGGCTT
>CAYHQD010000146.1:0-2532 GCA_964358905.1 uncultured Candidatus Peribacteria bacterium | reverse complement strand
CAGTTTCGGAAGCGGGTGGTACGAATGTTGGTATGAATGTCCGGCGCGAGATAATTTTGTGTCGAGTGGTGAAGGTACTATTGCGGCGGATGGCAGTACCACGATTGCAGTGGAGCTTGATTTAGCTAAAATGGCTGTACGGGATGGTGCGCAGGCCGCTTCCACGAGTGCGCCAAGTAGCAAAATTCTTACCATGTACATCTCTGCAACCAACCCAAACGGTCAGCAGATCACCACGCAGAAGTCATTTATCGTCCATGCGGGAGACGTATACCTCGGCTTGAAGACCGATGCATATTTCGTGAATGCCGGTGATGGTGTCGGTGTGAAAATGAAGTCGGTGGATACGCAGGGTAAGACCATTTCCATCAAAAATGCGAAACTCGAAGTGAATCGGGTAAATTGGGTCTACAGTAAGAGAAAAGAAGTGGATAGTGGTTATTACTTCAACTCTGAAAAAGAGCTGAAATTGGTGAAGGAGTTCAACGTGAAGACCGATGGTGAAGGGAATTGGGCAGATACGCTTACATTGAGTGAACCGGGCGAATACGAACTGACGGCAAAATACAAAGACAAGAGTGGGAATCTCGTTCAATCCACCTATAATATGTACGTGGGTGGATCCGCACGCGAGGGTGAATCTCTCTTGGTGCGACCGACAAATGATACCTCTCTCGAGATCGTCAATGACGCACCGGATATCGAGGTGGGAGAGACGGGTAGTTTCCTCGTGAAAAATCCATTCGAAGGAAAAGTGAAGGCATTGATTGCACTCGAGCGAGGGGAAATTTTCAGCTATGAAATTCGAGAGATCGATACCAGTTTCTTCAAGTACGAATTCAAAACAGATCCGAAATTTGTACCGAATGTGCATGCATCTGTGGTATTACTGTCACCTTTAGGGAAGGGGAAGGGGGAGGGGGAGGGAGCCTCCGCTAGCGCTCCGCTTGGCGGACTAAAATTCGGTAGTACACAGTTCCGTGTGGATAGCGTGACGAAAGAGTTGGATATAAAAATCACTTCAGACAAAGAAATATATCTTCCCGGTGAAAAGGTGGAGCTCAATTTCGAGGTTAAGGATCATTCCGGTAAGCCGGTGAGCAGTGAGCTAAGTATCGCAGTGGTCGATATGAGTGTGCTCGCGCTCAAAGGTAACCCGAAGAAAAATCCGGTGAAGTTTTTCTATAGTAATTTTCCGCTGACCATCCAGACTTCAGCGAATTTGAAGAATTTGCTACACGAAATTGATATAAAAAGCGGTAAGGGAGGAGATGGTGGAGAGGGACTCGATAGAAAGAAGCGTGGTGTGTTCAAGGATACCGCTCTCTGGCTCGGTGTGATAGAGACCGACGCAGATGGACGTGCACATACGTCATTTACACTGCCGGATAATTTGACGACTTGGCAGATCGAGTCGGTGGGTGTGACAAAAAATACTTTGTCTGGCGTAGGCTACGATGAAGTGGGTACGCAGAAAAAGCTTTCTATTACTCCTCTGAAACCTCGATTTGCGGTACCGGGTGATGAATTTCAGATCGGTGCAAAAATATTTAATCAAAGTGGTGAGAAACAGAAAATCACCGTAGAGATTGCGAGCGGTACGCTGGAAATAAAATCAGATAAGATGGAGTCGATAGCGCTCGATGCGGGTGGGACACAGACGATCTACTTCGAAGTCAAGGCTCCGGTGGACTTTGAGAAGGGAAGTCATGTGTTTGTATTGAGTGCAAAGACAAAAGAGTTAAATGACACGGTAGAACAGAAGATAAAAGTGACTCGAAATACGACATATGAAAGCGTGGCTACCGCCGACATGACAAAGGATGATCGTGCGTTTGAATTTGTATTTTTGCCGAAGAACATTTTGGAGGATAGAGGGTCGTTAACTATAAATAGCAGTGCGACTCTAGCGGTGTTCCTTTCAAAAGGGCTAAACTCACTTCTCCAGTTCCCGTATGGATGTACCGAACAAATTGCGAGCAAACTTCGCGCGATAGCGGTGGTGAAGAAGGGGTTGAATGTGAAAAATCTTGAAGAGGCTTTCAAGGTTGAGGATATCTCGTTTGATGGAGAGCAGTATACGCTCGATGAAGTGATCAAGCTGAGCCTCGCACGCCTGCTTCAAAACCAAAATGAAGATGGAGGATTTGCATTTTATCAGGGTTGGCAATCGAGTTTCTATGTCACTCTGAGTGCGCTTCAGGCACTTGGTACCATGGATGATATCG
This sequence comes from uncultured Candidatus Peribacteria bacterium, assembly GCA_964358905.1. GTDB lineage: Bacteria > Patescibacteriota > Gracilibacteria > UBA1369 > JABINC01 > CAYHQD01. The sequence continues at coordinate 304 of CAYHQD010000146.1, read as the reverse complement.
AGGTGAGTGTTGATCACGCGGTGCTTGAGAGGGCGGGAGAATATTTGATAACTCAAGTGACGGATGAGGAGGCGTATAAGGATGTGAATAGTCTGGTGTACGCCACTGAGGCCATGGCCTCAGCCGGCCTTTCCGAACAGGTCAGCAGATTACAGCCACGTATCGTATCTACCATACTGAATAAAGATGCAGTTCTGAATGATATGAACAATCTTGCGCTCGCTTCGCTCGCGAAACTCCTGGCGGAGCTGCCCGACCAATTCTCGGATAAAAATCGAAATCAGGTATTTGAAGCACTTGAAAA
>CAYHQD010000145.1:0-2604 GCA_964358905.1 uncultured Candidatus Peribacteria bacterium | reverse complement strand
AAACGCAAAGCCTCGACTGTGAAATAGTGGAACAGGCTGAGTCTTTTTTCACTTCGGACATGAGACCGCTCGCAGGTGATCCTTACGAGTATTGGGACGGGTTTGACGAGGATGGATACGGACGGCCTCAGGTTGGGAGCGAATATCCGAATCCGATTTTCTTCTTCGTGCAATATGCTATCATCGTGGCGTTTTTATATATTCTCTTGAAACCAGTAACGTATGAACCTGCAAAAACTGCAAAAAGAGGTCGAAGAAATTAAAGAGCGCAACAAACGTGTGGAGGCGGATAAGGCCTGGGAGACGAGCCTTACGCGAAAAGTGATGATTTTGTTTTTGACTTATGCGGTTGTGGTGCTGTTTTTTTTCGTTGCCGATTTACCAGAACCGTTTTTAAACGCCATTGTTCCTTCTGTCGGATTTTTCTTATCCACTCTCACAGTCCCGATTTTCAAAAAGTGGTGGATAAGGAATGTGTATAAAAAGTAATTTTCCCAATGTGGACGTGAGACGACCCGCCATGGCGGGGTTGTGCCCGCCCGGGCATAGATTACTCTTCAATCCTCACAAGCTCCAAACGACCTTCTCTAGGATAAATCCCGTGCATGTATATCTTTTTAATAGCATATTTGTCACTTCCGATTGCAACTATATCTCCTGCAAAGACCATTTTAAAACCTTCGATTTCGGGAAGTGATAACGCAGCAGACAATCTTTCCATGCCGTACGGATCTGTCGTTTTCCAGTAGTTAGCCGAACCGACCGTACTGCCATCAACCGTATCCTGCGTTCCTTCTTCCAACAAAAAGAAACCGCCCTGACGTTCATGAAGAAGCGATAAAAAGCCGTTGAAATAAAATGAACAAACAATGAGTAGAAGAACTCCGCACGTGATCCAAAAAATCTTAGTTTTCATATGATATGTATTTAAAAATACAGTATGAATATACGCTTCCCGTAGTAATCAAGATAGCGAAGTGAAAAAATAAACTTTCCTCGTGAGATCATACGCTTTGAACCTGCAAATATTCCCTCTGTTCATAGATGGAAAAACCTGAGTCACAAAAAGATGGTAGCGCATAGAGGTCATGTGATTAAAAGTTGGAAAACGAAGTCAACAAAGGATATCTCATTATGGAGATACATTATTTATAGCGTGGGGTTGGTGCACTATCGAAATGGGAACATCAGATCTATAGATTGGGAGCAATTCTCAGGCTATATCGAAGTGAATGGCAATGCTCAAAATGGGAATCTTTCTCTTCAAATGAGAACGGGGAGGATGGTAAGGAGGAAAAAGAGTCCTGACGAATATGTGCCTGATGTCGTTTATATTTGCGGCATTCCAAATGTATTCGAAATCGAGCAAATGTGCAGAAAGAGAATTAAGGAAAACGACCCGACACCGTCCTCTATCTAGAAAAAGTGTGCACGTGAACACTTTCATGCCTAATTGATGTCCTAAGTGAGCCATTTAGCTTTTTGAAAGTGAAAACGAAGTCTACCAAGCGTATCCGACATTTTTGCTTTAAATATATGTCATGATTTGGGAAAAAAACTTGACAGATTTTGACGAGCTATCGAGAAGAAAATTAATCAAGGGTATAACCGGTAACCGTTATGTGTTGGCTAAATTTTTCAAAGAAGAGGGGGAGGAGTAGTAGGCGCATTTGCGGTAATTCCGATTGCAAAGCTTGTTTCAGTGTGGGAAGATGACCCCTCATTTATAATTAGCTAATTTGCGTCATTATGAAGAAATATTCGTTGCTTGCGATGGGAGTAGGGGTATTGATGGGGGTTATGTTTTCGCAGTCGGTATTCGCATATATTAATGAGCAGCCGGCGAAGGATTTCTTTGATCGTTTTGAATTGAAAGAAACAGTGTATGAAGGCGACTTATGCGGTGATGTGGACCAGCGGGCGAATGAGGGAGGGACATATTATGAATGTGCAAATGGGTTGTCGTGTGATTTTTTTGAAAAGGAGACGGGGCGTGTGTTTGAACCGTACGGCGTATGTGTGACTGAAGAAGTAAACGCTTGTTATGCGACAGGCGGGGAGGTATACGATGATCTGACATGTAATTGTCCGATAGAGAAGGGCGGTTTGGGTTGTGATCAAGATGCGATCTTGGTGACTCAGACCTCGCAATTTGACGCGAAAACCGAGGAGCTGAAAGTGGCTATTACGGCGCGCAATCTACGACCCTATGTCGTGGAATGGACTGAATATGTGAATGACTGTGACGATTCAGAGCCGCTCCGTTTCACTTCGCGCTGGGGTGTGCGTATGAAGCTGGTGGATCCTCCATTTGCGTTCAGTCCCGTCCCGAATCCACAAGATTATTATGTGGTGGGAGACGAGAATAATTTTTATGAATTTGAAGAGTCGAATCATGAATGGAACGCACGTAGTGCGCGTTGTGGAGCGGCAGTGGTAAAACGCACCTTCCATTTTGATCCGAAGGAAGTGAAAAAAGCGGTGGTCACATTTGATTCTCTGGAGAATACGGGATACTACATAGAGACGAAATACGGGGGGTCGTTTGAGTATACTTCGGCGATGACTCCCGCGTACTTGGTAAGTTGCACGAATGGGCGAAAA
>CAYHQD010000144.1:0-2721 GCA_964358905.1 uncultured Candidatus Peribacteria bacterium | reverse complement strand
AAAGTTTGACCTATTGATACAGGTCTGATACGATGAAACACATAAATAGATCGCAGGAAATAAACACAAATCAAAATGAGGGTTGGGGCTCTTTTTGCAGTAATATACATTTACCGCACGAGATATGGTGATATCCCTTCTCACAACACTCCTCGTACTTGCATCGGTGGTGACGATGATAGTGGCCATGACGCTCTTTTATCGTTATATATTCACCTATCGTCTTCCGCGAGGGAAGTATGAGCTGTTTCTCGGTGTTGTTCGCCTGAGATGGGTGGCATGGATGTATATGTTGCTGACGCTGGTACTCGGTACGTGGACATTTATCGAACTCGTATAATATGGGCTATCTCGATCAATACAACTTGGAGCGGGATCATACCGATCGTAATTTCACCGGCCAGCAGAGCAATGAGGAAATAGTGCTCTGTAATCGGAAGCATCCAATCGTGCTTTTTTCGCCGACCATCGGATTTTTGGCGATTACAATTATCTTCGTACTCGCGCTGATAGGTCTAAATGAAATAGGCTCCGCATCCAACTCCATCTTCGAATCCGGTTCACTTCTGAATCGGATTCTTTTATTATTCCTTTTTGCGGGATATACGTACTCGTTTCATCGTTTTTTCAATATTATATTTAATTATTATCTGCAGGTGACGATCCTCACCAGTTTTCGTGTGATTCTCGTGAAGAAGACCATATTTTTTTCCAATAACAAAGACACGGTGGATCTCCACAAGATTCAGGATTTAAAAATCTCCCAGGACGGTTTTTTCTCCACATTGCTTGATTACGGGACACTCACCTTGGAACTCTCCGCCATCCATGAGACAAAAGTGGTGAGCTACTTGCCTCGACCGGATGAATGGTTTCGTATCATCAATAGTGCGAAGCGAGACTACATCGAGAAGCGCACCGTGCGTAAGCATGTAGCCCCACCCACACCTCACGAAGAAGACATCATGCGAGCTACGACAAAAATTCATCAAGATGCACTGCACGCCCTCGCGCGAAACGGAGTGTAGCGTTTATAAGCCGCGGCGCACATTGCGTCATCTTGCTGTTTCAGCTATCCTGCCAGCACAGAGTTTTTTAAATATGCGCCCGTATGAGAGAGAATGTGAATCTTACAAAGCATCTGCAATATAATGTGGAACGCTTCCCCGGTCAGCGCGAGAATGAAGTGGTGAAATTGATCGTGAAGAAGCATTGGATTATATATGTGCGTCTTTTGAGGGAGTTTATTATATTTGCTTTGGTGCCGTTTTTGAGTGCGCTTTTCTTTACCGGAGATACAACTATGGGTGTGCGTTATTTTGTGTATTTTTTCAGCTTGATATATCTCAGTTATTTTTTCTTGGTGATTTTTATTCGTTGGCTGGATGAAATGCTGGATTTGATTATCGTGACGAATGAGAGGGTGATCAACATCGAGCATGTGAATTTTTTCCAAAGTAGCAGTTCTGAAACCAACCTTGATATGATTCAAGATGTGAAGGCGGAGAAAAAGGGGCTACTTGGCAATCTTATGCATTATGGTATGCTGGAGGTACAGACGGCGGGTGAAAAGATCGCATTTGAGATTCAGGATGTGGCGGCTCCTTACACAATGTCAAAACGCATTCTGGATCTGCGTGATGAGGCTATAGAGAAGCATAATATCCGCAATTAAATTTATGTCACAAATCCTTCTTGTTATCGGCGCATTGTTGTTTCTCATCGTGCTATGGGGTATGACTTACGGACAGATGCTTGCGGGCGATAGGAGAGAGGTGATGGCGAGTGGCGATGTATTGCGCGACATTTTTGAAACGGTGCATGATACATTGCCGTATTTGATTCAGAGTATCCAAGATAGTAAGACGGAGGTGGCGACTCCCATAGTAGCCTTGCGCCGTCAGATGTACGATGTGGAGGGATTGGAAGAGAAGTTGTCCGCGTATGGTCGGATAGAAGAATGGTTTGAAGAGATCTGCGGCACGGAAAAGAAATCATTGCGTGAAGACAGCGGCTTTTTGGAAAGTGTGCAGGAATTGAAAGGGTGGGATGATAAGTTGCATACGGCGTTAAAAACGTATAATGCGCGAGTGAGAGTATATGAAGAAAGAAGAGAAAAATTCCCTGGCAAATTGGTGGCGGCATTGTGTAAAATGCGCTCTCTTAGAGAATTATGACACGCACGGAGCGTAGCGAAGTGCGCAATATGATAAAAGGTTACCCATAATGATAAAGTCGGCTCAAAAATTAAAATTTCATCTCAAAACCTTTGGCTGTCAGATGAATATGTCCGATTCGGAGCGCGTGACGGCGATTCTTGGTGCGCTTGGTTTTGAACGGACGGAAGAGGAAAACGAAGCGACGCTGATTCTTTTTAATACATGCTCGATACGTCAGAAGGCGGAGGACAAAGTGTACGGGGTGTTGAAGGAGTGGACGAAGAGGAAGAAAAGAACGATCAAGTGGAAAGGGGAGGGGGAGAGAGCCGCTCCGCTTCGCTGCGCGCTGGGAGCCGCCGCGCGGAGCGCGGCGCTGGGGGAGGGGGAAGTCGGGGCTATCGCCCAGATAGTAGGAATGACCGGATGCATGGTGCGTCAGACGGGAGTGCGGGCGGATGTGGCAAAGGCGAGAGAAGGGAAATGGGATGAGATCCCCGAGTGGCGGCGTCATCGTGCGGACGAATTCAAAAAAATGTGATTGAAGTCAAATAAAGCGGTGGAT
>CAYHQD010000143.1:0-2739 GCA_964358905.1 uncultured Candidatus Peribacteria bacterium | reverse complement strand
CTTGGAAAGTAATTGATAAAAATAATTTTCTAGAAATCCTCAACGCGTAATGCTATCGCTCTTCCCGCTTTTCTTCAGTTCCAGTTCGCGCACCGCGCACGTAGCCTTAAACATACTTTCAAACGTACCGGTATCATACCATGCACCATTGATAACCCTCACCTGTAGTTGGCTTTTTTGCAAGTATGCCGTATGGAGATCGGTGATTTCGAGCTCCCCACGCTCAGATGGTTTCAGAGTTTCGATGTAATCAAATACCTGTTCGTCATAAAGATATAACCCCGTCTGGGCAAATTTTGATTTCGGATGTGCGGGTTTTTCTTCGATAGAGATCGCATTCATATTTTTATCAAATTCTATCACCCCGAATCGCTCCGGATTCTCGATTTCTTTTGCGAAAATAACCGCCCCCTTGCCGCACCGTTCAAACTCTTCGAAATCTTTTTTGAACGAATCGGTAAAGAGATTATCTCCGAGAATCAATGCGCATTTTTCACCCTTCACGAAATCCTTCGCGAGCTGAAGCCCGTGGGCGAGGCCGAGCGGGGCGTCCTGCACTTCATAGGAAAATTTAACTCCCAGCGCTTTAGCGCTTCCCCCTTTCTCTTCCTCAAACTCCTTCCCGCTCCCAAGCAAATTCACAAAATCTCCCGAATGTTCCGGTGATACAATTATCAAAATATCCCGTACTCCCGCGTCTATCAGAGTTTTCAGTGGAAAATAAATCATCGGCTTATTATAAAGCGGAAGCAACTGTTTGCTCGTGACCTTCGTAATGGGTCTAAGCCTCGTGCCATTTCCTCCTGCGAGAACCACTCCTTTCATAATTTGTAAGATTAACTTTCTACATTATATAAACCTATGTGTGTGCATTATAGCGATACAATTCCTTATTTTCAATCATAGGCGATTTGTGCTAATTGAAATCTTGACTTTCAATTAGCCATAGCTTATAATACAAGCATGATAAAACGCAGTTTACAAAAAAAATGTCGGGAATTAGCCGGAAAATTCCCCGTACTGACTATTACCGGACCACGACAATCCGGGAAAACAACCTTATCTCGACTTCTCTTTCCTGAAAAACCTTATGTCAATTTGGAGAATTTGGACGAGAGAAGCGTTGCCACCGCGGATCCGCGCGGATTTTTAAAGAATTATCCAAAAGGAGCGATTTTGGACGAAATTCAACGCGTGCCTGAGCTCGTTTCATATATTCAAGGAATTGTGGATGAAAAAAATACACCTGGAATGTTCATTCTGACCGGAAGCCAGCAACTTGAGATTTCCGCTTCTACAAGCCAATCTCTCGCGGGAAGAACCGCGATCGTTAAACTCTTACCCCTTTCACTTCGCGAATTGAAGTCCCTTGGATCCATTCCTCATCTAAACAATTTGTTAATAAAAGGTTTTTACCCCGGCCTACATACAAAACATATGTCTCCAAATGATTTTTATGGCAGTTATTTTGAAACGTACGTAGAGCGCGATGTGAGACAGCTTAGTCAAATTGAGAATTTACATATTTTCGAAAAGTTCGTTCAACTACTCGCCGGAAGAATCGGATCGCTACTGAACTATAACAGTATTGCAAATGATCTTGGTGTCTCGCATCCCACGATTCGCACGTGGATTTCCATTCTTGAGGCCAGCTACCTTATATACCTTCTCCCTCCTTATTTCAGCAACATAGGGAAGAGACTTATCAAGACACCAAAACTTTATTTTTATGACGTGGGACTCGCCTCATACCTACTTGGGATCGAAACTGAGGCTCAACTGTTTTCACACCCTCTTCGAGGTAATTTATTTGAAAACTTTGTAGTAATTGAACATTTGAAACAAAGATTTAATTCCGGATTACGTTCAAATCTTTATTTTTATCGCGATCGAGTGGGAAACGAAGTCGATTTAATTATGGAAGAAGCCGATAAATTAAGAGCAATCGAAATCAAAGCATCTGAAACCATCAATAAAGACTTCACAAAAGGATTGAATTTTTTGGGGACTGTTTTTGGAAAAAAATTGAGCGAAAAAACGGTCATTTATGGAGGCACAAAAAAACATACTGTCAAAGACATCTCATTCGTCCCGTGGGAGCAGATCGGTCAATAAAGAGCTCTCCTACACCCGATTATGCCCCGCTTCCAAGTCATGCCACCATTTTTCGTTCGCCTTATACCATTCGAAAGTCATTTTTAAGCCCTCCTCAAAAGAAGTCTTCGGCTCCCAACCCAGTTCTCGTTTCATTTTGCTCGCATCTTTTGCGTAACGACGATCGTGACCTTTTCTATCCTCCACATAGGTAATCAGGCTGTGCGGCTTACCCAGGTAGTCCAAAATCGCCTTTACCACGTCTATATTGCGTTTTTCGTTGTTTCCTCCGATACAATAGGTCTCACCGATTTTACCGCGTTCCAGGACCAAATCTATGGCGCTGCAATGATCCTCCACATATAGCCAGTCACGGACATGGAGACCATCGCCATATACGGGAATCGGTTTATCTCCCATAGCGAGCTTGTATGCATACGGAATGAGTTTTTCCGGGAATTGGTACGGGCCGTAATTATTGGAACAATTACTGATGGTCACCGGCAAGTCGTATGTGCGATGGTATGCGCGCACGAGCATATCCGCCGCCGCCTTCGATGCACTGTAGGGAGAACTGGGAGCGTAGGGCGTGGTTTCGGAAAACAGCGACGGAGCGTAAGCGGAGCCAATTTCCCCTTTTCCCAG
>CAYHQD010000142.1:0-2779 GCA_964358905.1 uncultured Candidatus Peribacteria bacterium | reverse complement strand
TCAAGAGATACGACATGACATCGTGCCATATTGCTCCTGCGCCGATCGGCCCCGTGATATCATCCATTGCCGTATTATCGGTATTGCCCACCCACACTCCCACGACGAAATCCGGAGTGTAGCCAACCACCCAACTGTCATGGTATTCACGCGAGGTGCCCGTTTTGAGTGCAATATTATTCAGCCCATTTTTCTGCGCAATGTTGAGATCACCCGTGAGCCCAAATTGATCCACCGCCTTGAGCCTATCGGAAAGAATTTTATTAATCAGCTGTACGTCACCCGGGTCGAAGACTCGGGTTTCTTCCTGCATTTTTTCCATTGGTACATTCTTTCTAATTATATTTTTTCCTACATCAAGATTCCTCAAAACACCTCCATTCGGAAAAATTGAAAATAAATGCGTGAGCGTCAGCAGATCAATCTCCAGTTGTCCGAGTGCAACTCCATATTGATAGGTGGCGATAGGCTGCAACGACTTTACGCCCACACGTTTTAGTAAAAAATCCTCGAACGCGTCGAGCGTCACATATTCGAGAACTTTGACCGCGGGCACATTGAGACTGTTCGAAAGGCTTTCGTGTAAACTTACCATGCCTCGGTATTCATAGTCGAAGTTTTTTGGATAATGCGCAAATCCTTCCGCAGTGGTGAATTTATATTCTCTGTCATTGACGAGCGAATAAGGCCGAAGGCCTTTCTCAAATCCCAGTGCATATATAAAAGGTTTCACGGTCGAGCCGATTGGACGCGGCTGAGTCGCCATGTTGATTTGAAACCCGGCCAGAGTGGAACGTGGTGAAGGTGAACCGATCACGGCGAGAATTTCATGCTCCGGCTCCTTCGTGATCACTACCGCCGCATGTGTCGCATGCTTATCAGACATCTTTGAAAGATTGGACTGGACGATCTCTCGCACCGCCTCTGAAAGTTTTCTATCTGTACTCAGCTCACATGTTTTGGCCGCTTCATCACACCATTGTTCCACTTCAAACGCTTCCTCCGAATTTACCATTTCAAAAAAACTCTCCTTAAATTTCTCCTTTACCATATCCACTTCCACACTTCCCTGTGCCCACGGGTTTCCCTCACTTGGTGATCTGATGGTGTTGATCAAGGCCTGCATCTGTTCAGGGGTCAACGAGGAAGACATACTACTGAAGTAAAGTTTGCTCGCCATTTCCATTCCCGCCACCTGATTTCCCAAAAACACAGAATTCAGATACATGTTAAGGATTTCATCTTTCGTCGTGCGTGTTTCCAACGCCACGGCATACACCATTTCCTGTAATTTATTTTTCACATTCCGTTCGCCTTCATGATTCAGTAAAATTTTCACGAGCTGTTGAGTGATGGTACTGCCGCCCACGCGTCGAAGACGCGACTCTTTTCCCCATTCCCCTTTTTCCCTCTCCCCTCTCCCTATATAATTTTTAATTGCTCTTATCAGACTCACTGGATTCACTCCCTGATGATATCGAAAAAATCGATCCTCTTTCGTGATTGCCAACTGCTTTAATTCCTCAGTCAGTTCGTTTGTATACGTCACATAAAACCCATCTTCATTTTGTTCCAATTTTATCAACTCTCCGAACCTGTCCAGAATCTGCACCGACTCTCTCGCCGCATACTGTGCTTCCAACTTTTCTGTTACGCTCTTCGCCCATGTCAAAAACGCGACGCCTGCAATCGCAACGATAAGTATTAAAATACGTATTATTTTTTCTTTTTTAATTTGCATAGGGGTGAAATTCAGGATGCCACTATTAAGCCATGAAATTAATGAAAAAGTTTGCCTCGCCACCAAGGCGGGACGTACCGCGGGCAGACTTTGTGCGCGTTTAAAGTCTTCGACTACCTGACTATTTCTAAAGTAAGAACATAAATCGGTCAATTCGCCTTTCGAATGAGCATGGAATTTTCAGCGACTTGCGGTTGACGAATCGAAATTAGATTTCATCTTACTACTTGCAAAGTCAAAAAAAAAAAATGATATAATAGACAAGAAGCTGATAAATAAAACAAAAACCAATACATAATAAAAATTATATGAAAATCACACGGAGAGTACTCGGTATCGCGGTGGGGGTTTTGCTTGTGGCAACGACGGTTGCGGCCTTGGCATTATCCAACAAGGAAAGTCTCACGGGGCGTTTGCAATTGCAAAAAAGAAGTCCCGATATGCTTGCAAAAGAGCTGAAAAACTTGAAAAAAGAAGCAAAGCAAAATAATAAAGGAAGCGAGAAGCGAGGCGGAGAGAAGCAATTTGGGAATGGAAGCCCTATGGATGCGAATCCTATTCTTGAGACCTATATCGGCTCATGTAACAATCCGTTCGGGACCCCGACATGCGTCGTCGATGGAGGGTATACGACTAGCGATTTATCATATGCGAACGATCAGGAGGTTTACGAGATTCGTGTAAAAAACATGTCTTCGACGACACCTGTATATATGGATAAGGTGTATCTGGAGTACCAGACTTCAGGACTGAATTTGGCTCAATGGGGAAGGACAAGTTGGGAGATTTTTGATGCATCGGCTCCATCCACACGATTAACATACGGACTGCTTTTGCCGGATTCCGCGACTTCCGGATATGTAAGTTTTGATTGGTCGTATCCCGGAAGCGTACAGAATCCAATCAATCAACCTCCCGTCATCGCACCAGGAGCCACACAAACATATATAGTGAAAACCGATATAGTGGATGATTCCGCAGGTGTATCCACATCGGATTTTATTCAAGTTAGACTCAACGACAGTTTTCCGGCGACGC
>CAYHQD010000141.1:0-2798 GCA_964358905.1 uncultured Candidatus Peribacteria bacterium | reverse complement strand
AAGCGATATATATATTGATCTCCTTTTCCGAAAGGCCGATGTCTAAAAGAGCTTGCTCGATCATAATTTGGTGTTGTTATTTTTTATCAACACATGAATTTTACCACAAAGGCTTGAGAAGGACAAGCGTTTCTATCGCTCAATAAAGCGATCTTTACACCATTGACATAGGATGTTAGGATTGCGTGGCATGAAGCTTTGACGGGAACGATAAACAGGAATGGCTTTATTGTGACAAAATCGTAACAAATTTATACCTCATTATCATTTTTTTTAACATAGTTTAGACATGGTCACTAAAACTTTGCGCACATCTCGCGCATCCACCGCACCCCTCTCCTTCTCTCCTTCGTCCACTCTCTACAGTCTGCTCGTCAAAATACCAACTCGCGAAGCTGAAATGCTGCAGTTGAGGTTTGGTCTAGGTCAAAATGAGAAACATACTCTCGAAGCCATCGGACAAAAATTCGGCATCACACGTGAACGTGTACGACAGATCGAAGGTGCGGCGATTAAGAAACTCTCTTCTTTTGTCCCAGGCACCACAGTCGTTGCACTCCTCGATTATACCAAGGACTTGCTTATGAGAGAAGGTGGCCTCGTGGAAATGCATACATTACTCAGAGGATTGCTCGATGCGATTGGCTCAAAGAAGGAAAGCGATGCTCATTATATTGAATTGGCGCTCGTGACGAGCGCGAATATTACCACTGTGCATAATACGATTAAATTTCACCCTTATTTTCACCTGCATACCATCAGTGAGGAAATGGTTGCGCGAGTTACACAACTTATCATCGCGGGCTTAAAAAAAGACAAAAAAGTGCGTGATTTCAACTCTCTTGCCGATATGATAAAGAAAGAGGCTGGGGTTTCGTTTGAGCCGCTCACTATGATGCAAATATGCCGTATCAGCAAAGAATTGAAGGTCACCGATAATGCGGAAGTGGGATTATTCGCCTGGACGCATATCAATCCTCGCAATATTCACGATAAGATTCTCTATGTACTTCGTGAGGGTAAGAAACCGTTGCACTTTTGCGATATCACCCAAAAAATCACCGACCGTAGATTTGACGAAAAGAGGGTTCATGTGCAAGCCGTGCACAATGAGCTTATTCGTAATGAGAGTTTTGTCCTGATCGGACGAGGTATCTATGCACTGAAAGAATGGGGCTATACTCCCGGTACCGTCAACGAGGTCGTTACGGATATCCTGCGCACACACGGAAAACTTGAGCGCGAGAAGATTGTAGAAGAAGTACTCAAGGTACGCGAAGTAAAACGTATCACGATCATGCTCAATCTCAAAAACAAGAAGCTCTTCGAGCGCGTCGGAAGAAATATGTACAGCTTGAGATAAGAAGTTTTTTTTAACTCATGTGTTCGATATCAAGTTCTAATGTGAGAATAAGGAAACCTCGGCTGGGAGAATTACTACAGACCTCTGGGTACGAGGGAAACTTCCAAATGGCAGAGTTTACCTCCATCACTAAAGAAGCTCATGGGCTTGAGGAGAAGATTATGTGGCATTCAGTTATCCGGAATTTCCGGATAACCTCCCAATTCAGATGTAAAGGAATTCTTGATGACTCGAAATATTTTATTCTCTAACCAAAATCTTATGCAACAGCCAGAAGATATGATGAAAATGACAAAGATATCCATTTTCAAAGGCAAGAAAATTAGAAAGACTATGCATAGTGGAGAATGGTGGTTTTCGGTAGTTGATGTATGTGAGGCATTAACCGAAAGTATCGATGCTGGAGCTTATTGGAGAAAGCACAAGCAAAGATTGATAAAAGAAGGAAGTCAGGTCGTGACATTTTGTCACGGACTAAAACTGGAAGCTCACGATGGCAAAAAATATGAAACCGATTGTGCCGATACTGAAAGTGTTTTTCGCATCATTCAATCTATTCCATCACCGAAAGCCGAACCATTCAAACGCTGGTTGGCAAAGGTCGGATATGAGCGCGTGCAGGAAATAGAAAATCCGGAACTGGCGACCAAGCGCACTCGCGCCCTTTATAAGGCGAAAGGCTACTCGGATGCGTGGATCGAAAAGCGCATGCGTGGCATCGCGATTCGAGAAGAACTCACTGATGAATGGAAGAATCGTGGAGCCAAAGATCATCAAGATTATGAAATTCTCACCGCGGAAATTTCAAAAGCCACATTTGGCCTTACTCCAAGCGAATATAAGAAACTGAAAGGATTGAAACGTGAGAATCTGCGCGATCACATGGACGATTTTGAGCTGATTTTCAATATGCTTGGCGAGAGATCAACAACTGAAATCCATCGACAGGAAAATTCGGAAGGCGTGATGAAACTCAAACAGGATGCGAATAGAGGTGGAAAAGTCGCTGGCATTGCACGAAAAGGACTTGAAAAAGAGCTTGGACGATCGGTGGTCACGAAACAGAACTTTTTGAAAAAACCAGAGGCAAAGAAATCTTTAAAACAATTCAAGAAAAAATGATTTGAACGACGTTATTCTCGAGGGTAAGTGTGCTGTTTGCGGTGATCCTGTGAATCGGTATACGGAGACAGGCGAAAATGAGGAGTATGTTTGGAGAATTAAGCAGATGTGAAACAGAAAATCCTGATACACCGTGGAATTTCTAAAAAATGCAGGAAACAAATGATTGATTATTTCCTAGAAAATTCCTAGCAACTATTTTTTACCTATATCCCCGCACTAACATTGTTAGTGCAATTGAATTGCTGAAAATGCGACAACTTCGTTGCACAAATTTTCGCAAAAAGATCCTGCTTTGATTTGGGAAGGGGAA
>CAYHQD010000140.1:0-2888 GCA_964358905.1 uncultured Candidatus Peribacteria bacterium | reverse complement strand
TATAAAAAATTGCCTCACTGCTAAAAATTCCTTCCTACACAGCAAAGAAAGCTATTACGAGCGAAGCGAGGAATTTTCTTGAAGGAGCGCAAGGATGAGGATTGAAGAAAAAGACGGAAAGTTAATCATCGTTGATTTTAATGAACTCGAAGCGTATAAAGTTGCCTCCACGATAGAGAAAGACGGCATACGATTCTACGAGAATTTGATTCGAAAGATAACGGATGAAAGCGTGAAAGAAAGCTTAGCTTTTCTCCTTGAAGAAGAAAATAAACATCTTGCCTTTTTTCAAAAGCATCTTTCAAGAATCGGCCAAACAAGAGAGGACGGATTTGAAGAAGATGATTTATTAAATTATATGGAATACGGTATTTTTGAACCCTATCAGAGCATGAGCGCAATGAGGGATATTATTGATGATGTGACGAAAGCAATTGATTTGGGCATTATCGTTGAAGACAGGACCGTAAAATTCTATCAGGCATGCAAAGCACATGTCTTGAGTAAAACAACTAAAGAAGAGCTTCAACATATCATTGATGAAGAAAACAGGCATAAAAAACTCTTAGAGGGCATACTTAAGTCGTAAGGAGGAAAGCAAAATGCCAGCCTTAAAAATTGCTCCTGATATTTTTTGGGTGGGTGCTGTTGATTGGAGTATAAGAAATTTCCATGGCCACACCTATTCGACAAAAAGAGGGACAACGTATAATGCCTATCTGATTATCGATGAGAAAGTGACGTTGGTGGATACTGTTGATGGACATTTTGCGGAAGAAATGATTGAGAGGATAAGGCACATTGTTGCACCGGAAAAAATAGATTACATTATTGTCAATCATGTTGAAGCTGACCACTCGGGGGCATTGCCTCGTATGCTTAAGCTATGTCCGAATGCAAAAGTGTTCGGAAGCGCAAAGTGCAAAGAAGGGCTTCTGAAGCACTACTATTTTGATACGTGGGATTTTAAAGTAGTCAAGACTGGCGATACGCTCGCGTTAGGCAAAAAGACATTGCAGTTTATTGAGGCGCCGATGATTCATTGGCCGGATAGCATGTTTACCTATTGTCGAGAGGATGCGCTCTTGTTGCCGAATGATGCCTTTGGGCAACATTATGCGACGTCCGAGCGCTTTGATGACGAGGTCGATGAATTTGTGCTCATGGATGAGGCAGCGAAGTATTATGGTAATATTCTTTGGCCATTGAGCACGCTCATTTTAAAAAAGATTCAAGAAATACAGAAGTTAGGTATCCCGATAAAGATGATTGCGCCCAGCCACGGTATTATTTGGAGAAAAAATCCGCAGAAAATTATCGATGCATATATATCGTGGGCAAAGAATGAAACAAAACCCCACGCAGTTATTATTTATGAGACGATGTGGGGCGCAACCGAGAAAATGGCCCGTAAAATTTCTGACGGCATGAGCGATGCAGGAACGAGTGTCAAGCTTTTTGATATTGCCACTGCTGATCGTTCAGAAGTGATTCGAGAGATGCTTGAGGCAAAAGGATATATCATTGGTTCCTCAACGCACGATAATGATGTTTTGCCGACCCTTGCAGGTTTTCTTGGATTTTTAAAAGGATTGAAACCGGTCAATAGAATGGGCTGTGCATTTGGTTCATATGGATGGGCAGGAGGAGCAGTAAAAACCATTGAAGAAATCTTTAAGACTGCGGGCATAGCGATAGCCCAACCACCACTCTCTGTTAAATATGTTCCTAATGAATACGAGTTGAAAGATTGTTATGAGTATGGAAAAAATTTTGTCAAAATAATGCGGGAAGGGCAAAAAGCGACATAAGGATTTCATTGAAAAAGATCGCTCCGTTAACAAAATACTGACTTTCGTAGAAAAAATAGTATTTCTAAGAAAGTCAGTACTGCCAACGCCCAACGAGTTACGAAGAATATGGCAATACTATTACTAATGCGTTGGTCTGTAGTTTAGTTGCACTTTAAAAGTAAGAGAGGGGGGTATGAGTATGGATAAATACCGTTGCGTTGTTTGTGGGTATGTGTATGATCCGCAAATTGGAGATCCAGATAACGATGTGAGTCCGGGCACGCCATTCGAACAGCTGCCGGATACGTGGGTATGTCCTGAGTGTGGTGTGGGAAAAGAAGAATTTGAAAAGGCATAAACAAATGATGCCGGTTATTAAACGAAACAAAAAGGAGGCAAACATATGTCCAGTATAACGAAAGAAAAACTGATTGCATTGTTGAATAACGATCTCGGTCTCGAATATACCGCTTGTGTTCAGTATACCCAGCATCAAGGGGTATTGAAGGGCGCAATGTATCAGACTATTCAAAAGGAGCTTATTATACACGCACAGGAAGAATTGGCTCACGCTACGACATTGGCAAATCAGATCGCTTATCTGGGGGGTACTCCAACCGTTGACATGCCTACGCCGAAGATTTCCAAGGATAATGTGACGATGTTGAAACAAGATTTGGCCGGTGAAAATGACGCCATTGAAAGATATAGCGTCAGGATAAAGCAAGCGGAAGAACTCAACTTGTTTCATTTGGCCCAGCAGCTAAGAACTATTCTTGCCGTCGAGCAGGAGCACGCAATGGATATTGAGCAAGCACTTGGCACGTAGCATTAAAGGTCAAACGAAGACACAATTTATGGAATGCAATCAGACAAGTTATGTCGTCATTCGGATTCCATAACTTGTGTTGTCATGAAAGGAGGCAATTATGATACAAGGTATTGTATGTAAAGTGTGTGGTTATATTGCAATTAACGGAAGAGCCCCGGATAAGTGTCCTGTATGCGGCGCTCCAAAGACGTCTTTTGAAAAAAAAGACGCGATAAAAACAGCTCAAGACGAAGCAAAGCTGAGCGAAAAACATACGCCGGTTA
>CAYHQD010000139.1:0-2895 GCA_964358905.1 uncultured Candidatus Peribacteria bacterium | reverse complement strand
TTGCGTATTCCGCTTGCGGTTCGAGGATAACTTCTCCCTCCAACAGCAGTCGTTTGCCCTCCATAACACACCTCAAATCAAAAACCGTAAAGACATATTTCTTTACATAATCGGCTTTAATACTCTCGAACTCTTTCCTGAGATTATCCATGTGAACGGATTCTCTTAAGGGCGTCCTTGCTTAGCATGCCCGTGCAGATGAGCATTACGGCGTAGATTATACCACCAAGTGGGATCAAAAATAAAATGTTTTTATTTTGCAGTCCAAAAAGCTCATAGGTGGGGTCTCTGAGAAAATGGAGAGAGATACCCATGACTGCGACCGATAGGCATACCTTGAATAATGGCGCAAGGCGGATGCGGATATGGAGAAATTTGTAGCAGATGGAGGCCGCGATAACCACGATGAGAAGCTCTGAAACCACGCTTGAGAATGCCACTCCTCTTGCGCCGAAGTCGGGGATAAAAATAAGATTTAAAACGACATTGCTGATGGCGCCGACTGCGCTTATCCAGAGCACCATTTTTTGCCTCTCCGCGGCGACGAGTATGTAGGTAAAAAGTGACGAAAGGTAGGCGCCCACGAGGGCAATGGTGAGAATTTTAAATGAAATGTCCGATCCGTAAAATCCTTCGTTTGTGCGGCTCAGAAACTCCGGGCTTGAAATAACAAATATGATGGGGTATGCCAGTATGAATCCCCCCACGATAATCGGGGCTCCCGCCATAATCAAGAAGTTGAAAGCGAATTGTACTACCGCCCCAGCCTCGTCAGCTCCTTTTTTGAACGCACGCGTGAGAGAGGGAAGAGTCGCATTCATGAAGAAAAACGAGACGACAGTGAGTACTTCGAGCACCCTCATCGGCACCGCATATATACCGACTTCTTCAGGGCCCTTTATCAACATCAGGAGGATGGCGCCCACTCGAAAATATACTTGGTTGAATACGATTGCCATACCGTATGGGGCGGATTCTTTGATGATCTTTTTCCAGTAATCAAAATCAAACCTCAGACGGATGGGCATGATTTTTTGCGCGAAATATGCGGTCAGCCCGACAGTCACTGCACCGCCCACTACTCCCGCTACGTACAGATTGTAAAACCCCGCATCGGCATTGTCCTTATAGATATGGAATACGACGTAGAGCATGTATACTAGTATGCATGCTTTGCCGATGATAAATGCCGCAGTAGCTTTGCCCATTTTCAGAAATACCTGCAAAATCGCCGTTAAACTTCCGGTCATCATCGTGCCGAGCGTTACGAAACTTGCGATGATACCGGCGTAAGGGATACGCGTGATGTTGTACTGCGGGATGAGAAAAAGCGCGATGACCGCGATCGTCATCATGAGCACTGTGAGACAGAGGCGTATGGAGAGAATATTGCCGAATATCTTGCCGAGCTCTTCTCTGTCGCCTTCCACTTTCGCCATCTCACGTACTGCGATTGTAAATATTCCCAAGTCCGCAAAAATCGCAAAGAAACTCAAAAATTCATACGTAGAAGAGTACTCTCCGTAGCCGCGTACTCCGAGGTATGTCGAGATCAACTTCACTATCACCACCGATACAAGCCCGCTGATAATTCTGCCTCCGAACTGGTATATGGTGTTCAAAATGATGCTGAATTTTGGCGTCATTGGAGTGGTGTTATTCGTAGGTGGCGAGACTTACTTCAAATACCACCGGCAAGTGATCCGAACCTACGTCCTCGCCCGTTGAGAATGAATTTACGAGCAGATTGTCGCTTACGAGTACGTGGTCTAAGGGTAGTTTGACTGGAGAGTGGTTGACGATATTTTTCGGTATCCAGTCGGTAAATCCCAACTCGTCCGTTACGGTAAAGTTTTTGTAATTTGTATCGCCGTATGGCCAGCTTCCGTAGAGTCCCCTGCCCCGCGCCCCGTCACTCAAGCCCGATTCTTTCACCAATTTTTTGTAAGCGGGTGACCACATGGTAGTGTTGAAATCTCCGGCGATGACGACGGGCAAATTCGACTCACGAGCCATACGCGCAATCTTTGCGAACATCTTGTTGCGATTTTTCATATGCGTCTGTGTAATTGGCGGCACCGGATGGATGGCGATCACTTTTACCCAGTATCCGTCGGCCACTTCGATATCCGCCTCCAAAGAAGGCGTTTGCCGCCCTTCTACGTTTATCACTTTGATATTTTCCATTGGAAGCACGCTCAAAATTCCCACGCCGAAATTATTTTTCGGATCCTCTATGTATCCGTATGGGTAAACCGTTTTCAGGTTTTCAAGCGTCTCCTCCCACGTTGGATTTAACTCTTGGAGCATGACTACCGCAGGAGATTCTTTTTTGATAAACTCTTCCACGCGTGATTGGTCGGCGTTGTTGAATTTCACATTTACACTGAGCATTTTTACGGTGGCGATACTCTCTGTCGAAGCGTGTGCGCGAGAAGGAAGGTACCAAGGCAACACTTCGTAGATATTGAACAGCAATGTGGCGATGATGAGAATTTTGTACCTGCGTTTATTCTGAAAAAATACCAGTGGAGCGATGGCGAACGCCAAGATGAGGTAGTACGGTTTAAAGTGTGACAGCAGCTCGAATCCCACGTACAAATTGCCAAAATAGCCCAGCAATGTGGCGAGTAAAAGTCCTATCGTTGCCACCTGTAGTATTTTTCTTAGAAAGTTTTTCTTTTGCATGGTATAATTGCTCTGATCACGCGCGCAAGATTATCATATCCCGCTGAGGTGGGATACCCTATTATTCTATTATAATTTTCATGGAAGAACTTCGACCCAGATTGGTCGCGCTCAAAACCGAAATAGAGAAGTCGGTAGAGTTTGTCGATCTCAAGTCGCTCGGTACGCGCATACTCGAACTTGAATCCGAGACCATGTCGGATCTTT
>CAYHQD010000138.1:0-2978 GCA_964358905.1 uncultured Candidatus Peribacteria bacterium | reverse complement strand
ATACCAAAAAATAACCATCGCTATCTGCGTTCCGTGCCACCTCACCCCCGCGGCACGCGAAGCAAGACGACTCCATCCACTCGAACCTCAAGGACTCATATCTGCCATTGAAAAAATGGGCTTCACTCAGGCGACCACTCCCTATCTCTACGCCCGCCCCGACCAAATAGTGGGCAGAAAAATATATGTATTCCGGAAATAATCCTCAAAAGTCACAAAAAATATTGCACTTTTCCCAAACTGGTGGCTATAATGCACGGGCTTGCAGACGCAGGCATTTGAAAATACGTTTTTGTCCACATTGTTCCGAAGTAGCTCAGTGGTAGAGCAGCTCGCTGTTAACGAGTTGGTCCTCGGTTCGAATCCGAGCTTCGGAGCCACTAAAATCTAACAAACCGTACTATGACAAAACTTTTGAGGTAATACGCTTCTCACTTTTCCTTCAGAGAATGAAGGCGAGAGAAGCGCTACTTCTATCTTTTTCATATGGATTTATTTACAAGGCTATGAAACTGAAAGAACGACGATACAATCAAGTAATGTACAAAATAAAAGAATGGCTACTCTGATGGTACTTTTCGTCCGCATAACTCGATAAATAGAGCCGAGTTTACAAAAATACTACTTCAGGCAAAATATGCAGATACAATATCAGAACCTTCGAGTAATTGTTTCGTTGATGTAAAAACGACAGATTGGTATGCAAAGTATGAGAGCTTCGCCGAACAAGAAGGATTGATGTTGAACGAATGGAACGATTTAAGCAAAGACGTGACAAGAGGCGAAATGGCTGAACTAATTAATAAAATTCTTAAACGCTAGCTCTCACTTCAGATCTTCCAAGAAACAATTTTACGTAATCACCAATTCTGATGATCATTGATTTCGTAAACCACCAAGTCGCCATTGGCATTGAAAATTCCGTAAGCCCTATACTGCTGATTGATTCGAAAATACCAAATACCGCTTCCCTTTGGATTTCTTTCTTTGAACCGTACCGTCAAAATTCTTCCTTCAAGCAAATAGCTTTTGGCCTTTTTATATTGTTTTACCAAATTTCTCGACTCAAGAAACTTGAAAATATCCTTTGTTTCAAAAATCTCTCTCACTTTACTCATATATTCAAAAGTTCCGATTCATCCAATTGTACAGCTATGAGAGCCTTCTCCGCCAAATCCTCAGTCACCTGGCTTTTATCGAGTTCCACGAGATCGGTTTCACAAAAATTGTCCTCGTATTCTTGAATATCCAAAATAACCGCAACTGGGCGATTATTAATAAATACATATTTGGGATGTTTGCTCAAATTAGCCAAACAATTCTTAGTTTTTGTACGTAAATCCGTCACCGACACGCATCTATCTTTTATCATAATTCATAATAAATTTACCATTAAATTCACATATTAATTGTATATTAAATTCACCAAGGATACAATGCTTTTTAGGCGCCCTAAAAAGCGCTTCTCGTTACCTACAATTACAATATAACCTTAATTTCTTGACTTGAAGTATGAAATATTTAAAAAAATCGAATATGCTTTGCTTCTCCGTGCAAGAAATGAAAAGCTACATTTACGGAGAAATGGAAAGAATTTGTCGAGCTGTTTTACGCTACCGACTTAGCCAATTCCGTTTTTGCAACAGATAACACCATGGTCTGTTTTAAATTGAAAAAAACTATACAACCAAATTTGATTACGACCAATGTCGTAAAGCCATTAAAACCGCATTTAACAAAACTGGATTTAAACCAAGGTTCATAGATGAAAAAGAGCATAATGAAAAAATATGTGACGAAATTGAGATTGAAATAAATATAAGTAAATTTTTGATTGCAGACGTTACAGGGTGTCGTGGTGGTGTATACTACGAAGCAGGACTCGCAAAAAAAGAAGGAATGGAAGTCATATGGCTATGCAAAAAAGGGGTTGAAAAAAGTGACATGCACTTTGATACAAATCGTTATTATCACATTATCTACGACAATTACGACGAACTAACAAAACGGCTAAACAAAAGAATTCTCGCAACAGTCAAATAAGGCGTTAAAAAACCTTTGAGAAATCACCATTCAGTATTAACGATGGTGAAGCGCATAGGTATCTATAAGAGACACCATACACATCTTTAAAAGCAATAATATCTCCACTATCTATATAGTGATACTCCCCATCACGTATGATAAATTCTTTAGTAGATTTGCCATCAATTAACTGCGGATGATTCATCCCTGAACTTATTTTGTTAAGATTTTCATCATACTCAGTATGGCTACTAACAACACACTCAAAATCATTCGGTATGTCAGACTCAATGACCATTTTCAAACTACCACTATTATCTCTATAAGAGTCAAAAAGCCGATAGCCAATCTTAAAATCCTCAGATTTGTTTTCAACTAACATACTAAGTGAGAATAAAATTGACGAAATCAAAATAAATAAACCCAAGATTAGCATAAGTGAGTTAATTTTATATTTTTTATTCATTTTATAATAAATAGATTATAATTGGCCTAACGATACCATTTTCATATAGGCCTTACAATATTCATATCGCTTTCTCCCTTGCAATTTGGCTCAAAATACAATAAAACTAAGGCTCATTTAAATTATTAACACAATATATCATGGGTTTCTATAAGGATGATCGTTCGTCAAGTTACGGCGGCGGTAATAGCGGAGGAGGATGGAAAGGCAAAAAAAGTTTCGGTGATCGAGGTTCTGAAGGAGTCGAATTGCATGAAGCGGTATGTAGCGAATGCGGTATAAAATGCGAAGTACCTTTCAAACCAAATGGCAAAAAGCCGGTATTCTGCCGAGCCTGTTTCAAAAAAGACGTCATCGAAAAACCACGCTACGAGAAACCATACGAAAAACCTTTCGAAAAGTCTTATGAAAAACCACAGGCCGACAACCACAAGGCTCAATTCGAAATGCTGAACTTCAAATTGGACATGATCTTGATGCGTGAAAT
>CAYHQD010000137.1:0-3020 GCA_964358905.1 uncultured Candidatus Peribacteria bacterium | reverse complement strand
GTTACTGAAAGGATAGAATCTGTTTCCATGTTGGATACCCAGCTCGGTCACGGCGTTTGTGACATTTCTAATTCCGCGATTCATACTCATGACGTATACCCCCGCAAGCAGTATAAATACCACGGCCGTACTCCAGGAGCCCGAAACAAATGAATACCAGAGGATACCCGCGAGTGCGAGACATACGCCTACCTTCCAGATCACACCTCTCTGATGCACACGACACTCCGGGGCTGTCCACATGAGAAGCACGCGGCTATGCACCACCACCGCGGAGCGCACTGCGGAGAGAAGCGGAGCAGTTTCCCTCTCCCCCCGAGGAGCAATCTCCCCCATATTCAATTCCGCTGCATCGACGGCACCGGTCTTTTTATGTTTCTTTTTCATGCGTTTCATTAAATCTTTTTATTCTATCACAAAAACGCATTTTGCTAAAGGGTGCAGGCACTAAAAAAGCCCTATTTTGAGCCAATAGAGCTTTACTTTGAGTGGAAATATGGTGAAATGATCTCCTCTCGAAAAGAATGGATGCAAGTGAGCTTGCGCTCGTCTCTGATTCCTTCTCGTTCGCTTTTGTTAAGCTCACGAAGGAATCAAGACTCGCACTACGCCCACTGTTATTTCACATACGGTATGAGTGCCATGAAACGCGCGTGCTTTACCGCTCGAGAAAGCTGTTTCTGATACTTGAGAGATATGTGCGTGTAGTATCTCGGTACGATTTTACCGTATGAAGACACATAACGATTGAAAGCGGCGACGTTTTTGTAGTCCACGTAACTGATTCCTGCGGCTTTGAATGGGCATTTATTTGCCATAATCGGATACTAAATTAAAAGTTAAAATCTTCGTTTGGGTTTAGCGCTCCCGAAGATCGCTCTCCCTCTGGTATTGCTTCACCGGTAGCCACCTCTCCAGTCCCGCTTAGCGGGAGATCGGTGCTGTCCGGCACATAATCTTCACCATCACCACGTTTTTCAAGCATGATAAGATCCTGTACCACCACTTCGGTCTTGAAACGACGAGTTCCATCAGGAGTGTCCCATGAACGTGTCTTCAAGTATCCTTCCACGTAGAGTAACTTACCTTTTCTCACATACTTCGCGCAGAGATCCGCAAGACGTGACCACGCAACGAGTTCATGGAACTCAGCCTGATCTTGTTTTTCTCCCTTTGAATTCTTCCACTGTCTGTTGGTAGCGAGACCGAAAGTCACGATCCCTTGGGCATTCGACGTCTGACGTATGTCCGGATCCCTCGTCACATTTCCAACAAGGATAACTTTATTCACACTTCTCATATTTCAAGCGTTATATGCTAAATAAAATTTATAATTTCAAATCCGGATCTTCGAGTACCGCATCAGTCGCACTCTTTTTCTTTACCACCACTGGCGAGCGCAGCGAGCCAGATTCCCCCTCCCCCTTTCCACCAGATACCGCCGGTCCTTTCCCCCCAACCGGCTCATCTTTTCTTGACTTTTTCGCGCGTTTTGCGAGAGCTTCCGTTTTTGAAGCCTCCGCCTTCTTCCTATCTTCCTCAAAAGCCGCAAATGTATAATCATCATCTATGCGTATCAACAAATTTCTCATGATATTCGGATCAAGACGAATTTCTTGTCTTATTTCGTCAAAGTTCGCATCCTCTCCCAAGGTAAAATGGTACGCGGCGTAAAAACCCGTATCCTGTTTCTTGATTCTGTATGCCATATCTCGCTTACCCCAGATCAATTCATCTACTACGGTTCCTCCGTTCGCGGTCACATGACCTTTTACTCCCTGCAGATGTTCTAACGCTTCTCTCTCCGTGAGTTCACCGGGTAAAATCACCATCAATTCATACTTCGCCATGTGTAAAAATAGGTTATATTCCTTGAAAAGCGCAGGCACTCTAACAAAATCATTTCCCTTTTTCAAGCGATTTTTGTAAGCTGTAGCGCACAGCTATGTTTCTTACCTCCCTCCAACTCGAGTCCTTCAGAAATATCAAGCGCGCCGCGCTTACTTTCGATACATCCATTAATATATTTCTGGGGCCCAATGCGGCCGGCAAAACCGGGATTCTTGAGGCTATAGGACTGCTGTCCTTGCCCAAATCATTTAGGACAAACCAAATCTCCGACCTGGTGGCGTTTGATGAAAATTATTTTAGGGTACAGGGGGAATTTACCATGGCTTCGCCGGAAAATAAGTCAATTATTGCAACTCTGCACGAGAGAGGGGAAACTGAGGATCCCGCCATGGCGGGATCCTCAGTAGAAATCGGTTATCAACTGCGCCCTACAAAAAGGCGTCTACTCAAAGTGAACAAAGCGCCCACCACCCTCTCGCGTTACATGAAGGAAGCGTACGTCGTAACATTTGTACCGCAGGATTTGCACATGATTGATCTTGGACCCGCTTTAAGACGGGAATTTCTGAATCGCGTCCTGAGTAAAATCGACTTCAACTATTTAAACCATCTCAGTCGTTATGAGAAAGCCCTTGCCTCGAGGAACGCCTTATTAAAAAAAATAGGAGAAGAGGGAGGGGGCAGCTTCGCTTCGCTCAGCGCATGGGAAGAAATCGAACCGTGGGATACCCAACTCACAGAAAGCGGCTCTTTTCTGGTCATGAAACGACTTGAGTGTGTCGCATACCTCCGCGCACATCTCGATGAGCATTACTGTGAAATTGCGGGCAAGACGACAGATATCGGCATCTCATATAGGGACAAGGCGTTAATGGTGGCGAAGGGTCTGGAGGAAGACGCAGAATCGTTATCGAACGACAACGAGCCATATGGAAGAGAAGATATCTCGGCTTATTTTAAAAAAGCACTCGATCTCCGACGAAGTCGGGATGTACTTACCAAATCCACAAGTGTCGGTCCTCACAGGGATGATCTGCAGTTTTCTCTCGGGGACAAAAATATCGAGCATTTCGCATCACGAGGGGAGTGTAGAACACTTCTCATCGCTCTCAAAATCGCTGAGATAGGACTCATTCGAGCGCATAGCGGCAAAACACCTCTCCTGCTTC
>CAYHQD010000136.1:0-3055 GCA_964358905.1 uncultured Candidatus Peribacteria bacterium | reverse complement strand
ACTTCGTTTGAGTCTATCGAGTCCGTGTATGCGATGCTTATGGACTCACTCACAGGCGGAGATTTCGATGCGGTCTTCAATCCGCAGACGGCGCAAAGCAGTGATGAGACAAAGACAATCGTGGATGAATTTCTTAAACACACCGCAAAGACCAAATCTTACATTCGCGAGATTGCCGTAAGCGGGCCAATTACTGACTTCTATGCTTCCATGAAAACCATATTTGAAATGCTGTGGAATTCCGGATTTCGTGAAGAATCGGATTCTTCACTTATCCAAGCTTGAGATTTTTTGCAAATCTATGTCAAATGAAACGAGTCTGAGTTTTCGTTTCTTTGCGAGAATAAGAAGACTTGCGTCAACGAATGATAGTTGCGTCTTTTCTCTTAGAAATAGATGAGTAGTCATCTCCAGTTCCCCATCAGTGAGACGAATAATCTCAACATCGGTATTCCATTTGAGAAGAGTTACGGCTTTTGTCGCAATTCTTAGTCCTTCGCGTAGACGAAGAACTGTCGCAACCTCCGAGAGTACATAATCACTGATGATAAATCCCTGAAGATTAGCGAAAATTTCACATGCTTTCCTGTGATTCGTCTCCTCCTTGCGAAACAATGAGATAATAACGCTTGAATCCAATAAATTCATACTATTCCTCATAAAGGATTTGATCTATTTTTTTTGCGAGATTCTTTTCCTTTGGGTTTTTACTTTCAAAAGTCCAATTTTTCAAATCTTTCATACCAAACATAACCTTTTTTGTTTTGGTCTTTTCCAAATCCACAGGCTTGAAAAGCACACCACTTTCACTTATTTCGCAAATGTAATATGCCGTTTGTAGTCCCCTGCGCATATTGGCGGGAATCGTCACTTGACCGTTACGCGTCATTTTTACAATATTCATAATTTACTAAATTAGTAATCTAGTAGTATTGTATACTTCTACCAAATCAACTTCAAGCGCTCTTCTGATTCTTATCACGTGGGTTTATTTCTTTTTCCCTTTAGCTTTTACCACCTTTTTTACCGTGACTTTTTTAACTACCACTTTCCTAGCTACAGGCGCTACCAAAGGTTTAGCCGGATTAATCACGGGTCTTGCGGGTAAAGCAGGCTTACTACCAAGTGATTCGGAGTAGCTGAAGAGAAGCGCGAGTACTATCGCGAGCAATCCTCCGCCAAGCAAACTGAGATTTTGGTTTCCTCCCAAGTATTGGAACCATTGCAAATAGAGGAAAATGAGTGCGGCGATTACCACGGTGATAAATAAAGTGCGAGAATTATTTCTCTTCGCGAGAGCGCCAAGTATCAGTAATGCAATGACGAAAAGAACGAGCATGAATTTCGCGGGGAGCACGAGCACACCATCGGTAAACATAGGGAGGAAGGTGGATTGAAGGGCGGCATTTATCGTATCTTGAAGTTCAAGATTTTCAGCCGAAACTGCACCGATTTTAGCCCCTGCCATAGTTCCGTTGAAGAGACTTGTGAGAGCTATCGCGATCGAAGTTATTGAGAATGTGCGTGCGAGTCTATTTGCCAAAAATGTACTTGCCCACGCGAGCACGAAAAATACCACCGTGACCACCAACACGCTGTCGACATTGAGAAGGCTTAGAGTATTGACTGTTTGACTTATTGGATCGAGTGAGCCGGAGAATGTGAAATCTTGATCGAAAACCGTGCTCAATGCGATGGCCGACGCTACGACCATAAACCTACTGCGTGCGGCATATGCACCGAGGAGTAAAATAGCAAATGCGATAAGGGAAACGAGGCGCACATCCGTCACATATTCGCTGAGAGAATTGATGGTGACCAGTGAGCCGAGTGCCATCACGATGAAACCCGCCAAATTCCACGGAGTGGAATTTTTGCGTAATACGGCAATACCGAAAACTGCGAGCACCACTCCACTTAGTAACATAGTGAGTGTACCTGGAACAACGGCGTTAATGCCTCCGAAAAAGAGGACGATACCGAAAACCATGAGAAGGTTGAGAATGACTTTCATGACGTGTATGTTAAAAAATAAAATTAATTAAACAAAAATACATACTCCATCTTTGTATCACAATTCTTTTAAATTCAAAAATGAAAATTTTTTTTCATTCCTCTGAATTATAATGCAAAACAAAAGGATGCCCCAACTGATTTGTCGAGGCATCCTTTCTTAATCTGTGAGGATTATATTACTCTTCTTCGATATCGAAATCGAATTGAGAGAGAATCATCTTTGCAACTTCGGCGCGAGTGATATTGCTTGCACCCTTGAAGAGTCTCTTGCCTTCTTCGATGTAGCCGGTTACCACTCCCTTGTAGAAGGCGTACTTGAGGTACGGGCGATACCATGCACTGCGTTCCACGTCATCGAATGGAAGATTGGATCCCGCAGGAACATCCTCGAGGTTCGCCTTAGCCGCAAGAAGTATAATCTTGAGAGCTTCGGCACGATTTACCTGATCGTTCGGTCGGAATTTACCATCGGTCCCAGCGACTATGCCCGCCACTTTCGCGGCGTAGACATATCCTGCATACCATTCTTTCGGATGTACATCCGTGAATTCGGCAGGGAGTGCGAATACGTTGAGTGGAACAGGAAGCTCCATCGCGCGCACCGCCACCTTGATAAGTTCGGCACGAGTCATATTCTGATTAGGTCGGAATTCTTTCTCGCCCTCCTCTGTCTCGTAACCGGTCAGAAGTCCTCGGCTCGCGAGCTCTTCTATATAGTCCTTCGCCCAGTGCTCTTCGACGTCATTTAGTTCGACTTCGAAGGTGTCTTTCGGCTGGACCAGATACGTAATCGTATTTTCTTCTTCGTTTACTTCTGTAAACTCCGACGGAGCGTTAGCGGAGTCGGTTTCCCCTGTCCCCGACTGCTGCGTTTCACTTTGTGAGCCCGCATCTTGAGAATCTGAACCTGTAGTAGTTGCCACAGTATCGTTACTTGAACTTCTCGGTGCGTTACTTTCCACGAAGCCGACACTCGCCCTTCTTCCACCGCCTCCTCCGCTGGAGTTAGCCGCGCCCACCGGTCCGAATATCGTAAAGT
>CAYHQD010000135.1:0-3066 GCA_964358905.1 uncultured Candidatus Peribacteria bacterium | reverse complement strand
CAAGATTCTTCGCATGCCTTTTCATGCAAAAATCGCACTTGAAGTGGACGAAAAGCGCGAAGTATTGCATGGTGTACATGCGCTCACTCGCTATGTGTGATAAACACGTGCTCACTTACTGCGAGAGAAGTGATGATTTTTTTTGTCTGCGATGTAGAAGAAAAGCGTGAATCACTGCATGGTGCGCGCCTGTGCCATGTGCGAAATAATTAAATCATCGTTTTGTAGCGAAGCAGTGAAACCATGCGCGTAAATGCCGGAAGTTTTATTTGTGATGAAAGAAAAACCTTGTATAATGCCGACTGTAATATTTTATTAACACAGTGCTATGAAAAAATTCTTACTCGTTTTATCCTTTGCGCTTTTACTCGCGGCATGTGGTGGTGGAAATGACACTGAGTCTGCAAATAATCAGCGGCCGGTGGCGGAACAGCCATCCGAGGAAGCAGGTATCGTCACCATCATGGGTTTCAATTTGCCCGTGTATCCGGGGGCGGTGGTATTCCAAAATTTGGGAGCCGCAATTTCCTATACCGTCGACGAAGATCCCTACATAGTGATGGGTTGGTACGATCAGTCTATGATGGATATTGGTTGGCGATGGACTCAAGATTGGTCCGAGTTTGGAGAGCAAAGTCAGAAGGATTTCTTGCGTGGGGAGGCTCTGGGTAATAGTGCGCTTGCCCAGCAGATGGTGAAAATTGCCGTGGGTGAAGGCAAAGACAGTGGTACGTTATTTATGCTCGCTCCGATTCCGAACAGGTACGGCCAGTAAATTTTTTTTATGAAAGAACTCGAACTCAAGTTTCTTGAAATTAACAAGAATGCGCTCATTTCTTTGCTTGAAAAAAAAGGTGCGACGAAGACGGTTGATGCGATTTTGAAAACCATTTATTTTGATTCTGCAGATCATCATATTCGTGACGGTCATGAGCTTCTAAGACTCCGTACCATGGGGGATGCAATTGAACTTTGCAGAAAAACAAATATGCGGATTGAAGGGGGTTGTAAAGTATACGATGAAGTGGAAGTGAGTGTCTCCGATTTTGATAAGACGAAAGAGATTTTACTTAGTCTCGGATTTCAGCCTGAACTTGTTTTTGAAAAAAAACGTACGGAATATGTGCTGGAGGACGGTACCAAGTTTGAGATTGATGAATTCCCAACCGTACCGGTGATGGTTGAAATAGAGGCGACCTCCCCCGAACGCATAGAAGAAATTGCCGCTGAGTTTGATCTGAATCGTTATGAGAAAAGTAATCTTACCGGCGAAGAACTTTTGAAACAGAAATACGGTAAAGGATTAAACGGTCTGATGTTTTGATATTAAATTTTATGAGCTGTTGGGTTTTTTAAAGCCGACTTTCTTTATGCGCATTTATATGGTATTATAAACAAGTGCAGAAAGTACGTAATTTATCTATATATTATGAAAAACAAAAAAAACATTTACCTAATTGTTATTAGTCTTGTCATAGTTATTGTTGGGGCGGCTATTTTCTTCAGACCAGTTTTTCTGGATAATGAAAATCTGATCGGACGTATCTCTTCAAAGGTGTTAAATAAACAAATGTTAGAAAAGCGGATACGTAATAATTTTAGCAATTTCACTCCTCAAACTATACCTATACCACTTCAACCTAATTCTGTGATCGCCGGAGAGTTTATAGTAAACGTTGACACGATTAGGAACCAGATTAATCCCCATATTGATTCCATGGCGAATAAGTTTATTGTAACATGGGTTAAGCTTTTTAATCCGGATCCCACCCCGCCGGAAGTTGTTGTACGAGTATTTGACGACGATGGCCCTTCATTAACGGGTGAGATTGTTGTAGGAAATCTCGATTTGAACACTGCGCCTTTTAATGGCCCTAGAGTTTCGATGTTTAGTGATGGCGGATTTGTTGTCGTCTGGGAAAAAGATAATTCGACCTCAACGACAAATGAAGATAGCGATATATATGCCCGAATTTATGATAATAGTTTTAACCCTGTAGCAAATGAATTTTCGGTTCATCCCGGCTCTACTCTTGGAGAGCAGAGACTAGCCGATGTCGCCGTGTTATCAAACGGAAATTTTGTTGTTACTTGGCTGGATGCTTCTGCTTTCTCTAATCAGGGCGGGTATAATCCAGGCTCGTTTTATGGTACAGTCTATGGCCAGATTTTTACTTCATCAGGTACTCCTGTAGGTTCTCAGTTTCAGATCGCCACACTCAATGAGGAGTGGCAAACATCTCCCGCTGTGTCGGCATCCAATGATGGGAATTTTATAGTAGTTATGGGTTCTGAGACCGCCATAAGCGGACCTGATTTTTTGATGATTATTTCAAAAGATATCATTGGTAGGCGTTTTGATAATAGCGGAACTCCGTTAGAGGTGGAGTTTCAAGTAAATTCCTTAAGTTCATTGTCTTGTTGTCCCACATGGATCAGTCACGAACCTGCAGTAGACTACTTATACAACGGTGATTTTGTGGTGACATGGTTATATGAAAGTCTTCCGTCATCGACAGCTTCCCATAATGATTATTATATCTATGCACGGCGCTTTGATAGTAGCGGAATTCCCGTTGCAGAGTTTATGGTCGATTCGGTGAATCCTTACGTGACGATCAATGGTGAGCTAACTCCATTTTTCTCCTATCCTGATGTTTCAGGAAAAATGTTTCAGAATAGTTATGATATAACCTGGCACAGTCTTACAAGTGCCAACAATCATGATGTCTATAAAAGGACATATGATTTTCAAGATGTACCCATGGGCGTGAAAATGCTTGTTAATACTTACACCGCTAATCAGCAAACTGATCCGGCAATTGCTTCTTATAGACAAGGATATGTTGTCGTTTGGGAGAGTTATGACCAGCTTGGGCAAGAATCGGAAGTATATGGTCAAAGATTTGATAATACGAATAATCCTCTCTAGTTTAGGGTAAAATTTATTAGCTGGTTTAGCATTTCATGAAGACGTCAAAAAATAAACTTGATGCCCTTCCGGATTTTGGTCATGATGAATTGTCGGAAATCAGATAGATTGCGTGTGAGGAAATCCAATGCAGC
>CAYHQD010000134.1:0-3107 GCA_964358905.1 uncultured Candidatus Peribacteria bacterium | reverse complement strand
CACTAGACCAGATTAGAACGATTTCATCAAATATTTCAAGCCTCAAGCCCGCCGCACTCACTTATGTCGAGACATACTTTAGCAATCGACCGGAATACGAAAGTATAAAATCTGAAATAAATAACGAAAATAAACCTGAAATTCTTCTCAAGAAAATATATCGCCTCTCCCTTTCTCTCTTCACAAATATGGAGGAAGAAGAAGTCGATCAAAAACTTGATGAAAGTACTTTAGAACACCAAACCATCATAAATCTTCTTACAGAAGCAAACACCGTCGATCCGATGAACAAAGTAGAACGTGAAGTGGATGGAGAACTACGAGATTGCATCCCGATGGCCTTTATCTTCCGCTCCGATGATCCGAATAATGCCATGATGGTGAATTCAGCCGCGCTCAGCGCACTCATCACTTTCGGTAAATGCGGTAACTGGTCAATGGGCTTCAAAGAAGCAATCGAAAATTATTACATGGAACCAAGGGAATTGGAGTACGCGGAGGGCAACCGAGGCGCACGCATCGTCACCGACGAAGCCCTGCAAGCCGAAATCGCACCTGAGTACGCGGAAAAATTCTTCGGAGTTTCATTTAGGGGAACTGCAAGTTTAGAAAAAATACCGTCTACAACAGCCCCAGGAGGAAAAAAAGAGAATACGCCATCAAGTGGCACACAAGGAAACGGGGGCACAGAAACAGGGGATCCGGATCGGCCGGATGGTGGACCTGTCGGACCGGGAACCGATGATCAGGGTAATCCTCGAGAAACTGAACCCGGAGGGAGTGAACAACTTTTCACACCTGAATCAATTGGAGCAGGCACGGGTACGGCATTCAGCGGAGATGAAAGTGTCAAAGGTACGGGGAAGGTAAAAAAGAAGAAAAAACAATAAAAAGCCTTTTAAGACAAGTGCAAATACCTTATAATAGCGCCTTTACAGAATTAAGCACATGCAAAGCAAACTACGACAATTCGTGAAATCAGCAAAAGCGTACCGTCTCCAAAATGGCCGAATCCTCTCGCTCACCATTTTCATCGCATTTTTTCTGAGCACGATCACATTCGCAGGAGTAACGAGGACACCAACACTCGCCGTAAATCCATTTGCAAGGCTTTTTCCACCCGCTTTTCAAGGCATAGGTGAGACTGCACGAGTATTCTTTGCAAATATCGGCGACCAATTTACCCCCGATACCACACCGAACGGTGTATGTGTTCTTCATACGCCCGGATATGTAAATCCTGCAAATGAATATGATTGGTGGGGTATTAACAAAACGTGGTATGAAGATGTCGAATCACAAAATCCGGGAGAATATGTAATTGGAGTAAATTTTAATGATGATGATGGCGATAATATAGTCGAACCGAGTGATAGTGATGGAATATTTACAAATCCCGATGCAAACAACGACGGTTTATACGAGCTATTTACTCCTCCGTTACCTGTAAATTCATTCAACAATTACTGCTATAACGCAGGCCAGGATTTTAATCCTTATGTAAATGACGATCAGGATGGAGAGTATAATGAAGATCCTCCCGGTGGGGGAAATCAGGATGGCGATGGCGACACGGATGAAGATGGTTGGCCGTGGCAAGGCTTCGGCTCATTTTCAACTCTCCAACTGTACGATGGCAACGAAAACGGTGACACGGGAACAAACAGTTTGAATCAAGTATATCCCGTAGTGGATGAACGCAAATTCCTCGTTGCGGCGGTCTGCCGCGATCCCGATTACAATACTCCAGAAAATGAAGCTTATCAACAAAATCCGGCGCAATGCGGGAATCCGGGCGGACCATACGGCGGATATCAATTCGTGACGCTCGATGATTATTACGCGCTCGAAGACCAAGTCGACGTCCTCCCCGGAGACGTAGTACGTATGGGAGTTTATGTGCACAATAACTCGCTCTTTCCGGATAATCCAAATGCAGTTGCGGATGATGTTTCGATAGACTTCGATACTCACACAAATCCTAACCGTCCGAGAGCGGCGATCAGCTCTCCCGACAACAGATATCATACGAATCCCTACAGCACCTCAGCGAGTGATTTGATTCGCGACACCGCTGATATGGATGGTGACGGCAATACGACCGAAGCGCTCGAGATGGCCACCGACGTTACATTTTTGAATTCTCCCGTGGGCATCTCACTCGAACCGATTGAAACGGGGACTTGGATTTACAACACCACGATCATGCAGACAATGCCAAGTGGGAACCATGTACCTCTCCCTTTCAATGACAGCAGTTCAAGCGTAATTCAAAATTACGGCGATGGAGGTAACCCTCCATTTATCATAAATCTCGATAGAGATATCGTAGACGGCGAACACAATGCCACCATCGACCAAGTCGGCGGCTGTTTCGAATTCGCGGGATGGTATTTCTTCGACTATGAAGTAAATCCGAACGTCTGTGAAGATCTCGACGTGAATTGGATGCAACAATGGCCAAGTTACGAACCGCTCCCTGTAATTCGCGATCAATTTATTACACCTGCGGACGGTCAACCACCGGTACCGGTTTCTTTTTCGGACAGTGATGAAGGATTGTATATCGTTAGTGAAACTGCGGCGCCGCTTATAATAAATATCGAACGAAACGGCTATTCCGGCCCTTTGATTTGGGAATTGCTTATCCCCGATGCATCTGGAAATCTCGTGGCATACCAACAAGCCGCCGAGCACTTCTGCTCAAACGCGGCGGTGGGTATCGCCCAGAATAATTGTAACTCGGGCATTGTGATGTCGGACGGAAATAGCGGCATCGTATTCAATCGTATGGAAGTCGCACCAACCTACGCCTACCCTTACAACTCCGATACATACAAGATATACAATTTGAATGGTAACGTGGTTCTGCATATATATAGGCCGACACTGATAGGAGAAGGAAAGGTGGCCGCATGTAGCGAGGCTCTGTATATGCCGCTTTGCCGAGATATGACATTGATAGAACCCGTCACAGTAGATGAACTGACGTTTGATCCGACTACAGGTGTGGAAATCGAAGTTGAAACCGATCCGATTTTTTATAATGGCAGAATAGAATATGGCACAGAAAATTCATGTGCGGTATTTGACACTGATGGCGATGG
>CAYHQD010000133.1:0-3249 GCA_964358905.1 uncultured Candidatus Peribacteria bacterium | reverse complement strand
ACACATGGGAGATGAAAAAGTCACTATGCACGACAGAGAAGTGGTACTCGTACGAGGAGAGGATAATATAATAGGAATCAAGGGCTCCGTTCCCGGATCGATAAACGGACTCGTCACTATAATAAAGCAAGCTTAATAACATGCCAAAAGCAGTACTCTACAATCAGAAAGGAGAGAAGAAAGGAGACATCGCTCTCGATGAAAAATTCTTCGGATTACCCGCGAATGCCGCATTGATCCAGAGAATGGTACAACACCAGATGAATAACGCCCGCACCCCGATTGCACATGTGAAGTCTCGTGCGGATGTACGAGGTGGAGGTCGTAAACCTTATCGCCAAAAAGGGACGGGTAACGCCCGCCAAGGAAGTATCCGTGCTCCGCATTACAGAGGAGGCGGCGTAGTATTCGGACCAAAAAACGTGAGAAATTACGCGGAATTGATGCCAAAGAAACAACGCAGAAAGGCGCTTTTCACCGCGCTCTCTTCTCGAGTAAGTGATGGTAAACTTCTGGTACTCGACAAATACGAAGGTGAAATCAAGACAAAGGCGTTTGATGCAATGTTGAAAAAACTGCCGATTGAGAAGACGTGTCTCGTAGTGGTACCGGTTGGCTCCACGATAATTGAGAAATCAGGCGCAAACGTGCCGCGCGTCAAAACAATTGTGGTCAATTATCTTAATGTGTTCGATGTATTGAAATACGGCAACGTACTTTTCTTGCAAGACGCACTGGAGAAATTCGAAGAAGTATTTAACGCCGCTAAATAAATTTTATGACGAAAGGAATTTACACATCATTGCTCTCCCCCGTGATCACCGAGAAGGCTGCGAAAATGTCCGAAGGAGGAAAATACGTGTTCTACATCGCTCCTCATACGACAAAGAATGCGGTAAAATCCGCCATCAAGAAAGCGTACGGCGTGGATGTGGAAAAAGTAAATATCCTCAAGAGAGTGTCCAAAGGCCGTTTCGGAAAGAATAAATTTCTTATTGAAAAAAGACAAGCGTGCACAAAGGCGATTGTCACCCTAAAAGACAAAAAAGCTCTCGATCTGAATAACATTAAATAATTATGGTACGAATTGTAAAAGGTACAACACCGGGTCAACGCCACATGAGTTACGCTGATTTCTCCATTCTTACCAAGGGCGCACGTCCAGCTAAGCGACTTCTTGTCAGCAAGAATCGTATCAGTGGACGCAATAATCGCGGACTCATCACGGTACGTCATCGAGGCGGCGGACATGCACACTTCTATCGTATGGTTGATTTCAAGCAGACGGAGAAGATCGGTATTCCCGGCACAGTTGCTTCATTGGAATACGATCCGAATCGCAGTGCCTACATCATGCTCGTCAATTATGTCGATGGAGATAAGAGATACCACCTTTGTCCGGAGGGTATTAAAGTGGGTACGAGCATTCTTACTGCGGAAAAGGCGAAAATTCGCAGTGGAAACCGTATGATGCTCAAGTCTATCCCAGTAGGTTACTCAATCTATAATATAGAGATGAAAGTCGGTAAGGGCGGTCAGCTCGTACGCTCCGCCGGTGCGGCCGCTAAGCTCACTTCACTCGAAGGAGACTACGCGCAGATTCAACTTCCTTCCACCGAGGTACGCTTCATTCCAAAAGAATGCTACGCGACAATCGGTACGGTAAGTAATGCGGATTATTCAAATATCAGAATCGGAAAGGCTGGACGCAGTCGATGGATGGGTAAAAGACCCGAAGTACGAGGTAAGGCGATGAATCCGGTGGATCATCCTCACGGAGGAGGAGAGGGCAACTGTCCTATCGGTCTCAAATATCCGAAGACTCCCTGGGGAGCACCAGCACTCGGCAAAAAAACTCGAAGTAATAAACGAACCGATAAGTGGGTGGTGAAAGAACGCCTGCGAAGAGAGTTTAAATAATCATTATATTTTCTAAATCTTCAGAATGTCACGAAGCAGTAAAAAAGGACCGTTCCTGGATGAAAGACTTCTCAAAAAAGTCATGGAGATGAATGCAACCGGACAGAAGAGAGTTATCAAGACCTGGTCGCGCAGTTGTGTAATTGCACCTGAGTTTGTAAATCACACATTCGCGGTACACAATGGTAACAAACACATACCCGTATTCGTAACTGAACAAATGGTGGGACACAAACTCGGAGAATTCTCAATGACACGTACATTCCGCGCTCATCCGGGTATAAAGAAAGAAGTTGAACAACCTCAATCTCTTTCTCCGCAAGGACCTTCATCTAAGAAATAACACTTCATATGATAGCACGACTCACACAAGCGAAGATTAGTCCGAAAAAAATGAACCTGGTTGCAGGCATGATTAGAGGAAAGAAAGTAAATGAGGCGCTGGATATTCTAAAATTCACTCCAAAGAAGGCGGCTCAAATTCTCTACAAACTTCTCGCATCCGCGAAGTCGAACGCCGAACATAATTTCAAACAAGACGGTGCGAAACTCGTGATAGAACAAATTCTCGTGGGAGACAGCATCACCCTCAAGAGACATCAACCGGTATCGCGAGGAAGGGCTCATCCAATTCTCAAAAGAAGTAGCAACGTAATCATAAAGGTAAACGTAACAAACTAACATGGGGCAAAAAGTTAATCCGAAATCATTTCGTTTAGGCGTCAACCAGACATGGGACTCCATGTGGTATGCCAACAAAGGAAACTATAAGAAGTATTTACTCGAAGATTTTGCCATCAGAAAATTTCTCACCAAAGCACTGCAAGAATCCAACCTTTCCAAGATAGAAATTCTTCGCAATGCGAATCAAGTAACTCTTAATCTACTCACTTCCAAACCCGGACTCATCATAGGAAGACAAGGAGAAGGAGTGGAGAAGTTGAAAGAAAAACTGCACAAAGAATTCAACACCAATTTCATTATCAATATAAAAGAGATCAAGAAGCCGGAATTGGATGCGAGACTGATCGCAGATTCCATCGCGCGACAGATAGAAAAAAGAATCCCATATCGCCGCGCATCAAAGGCCGCAATTGCAAAGGGTATGGAAATGGGAGCAAAGGGAATAAAAGTACACGTATCCGGAAGATTAAATGGAGTGGAGATCGCGCGTAGAGAATATTTCAAAGATGGTAATATCCCACTTCACACGCTTCGTTCCGGCATAGACTACGCCATCGGTGAAGCGAAGACCACCTACGGAATCATCGGTGTCAAAGTATGGGTCTACCGAGTAGCCATATTCGAAAAGAACCAGGCCCCAACCTT
>CAYHQD010000132.1:0-3374 GCA_964358905.1 uncultured Candidatus Peribacteria bacterium | reverse complement strand
AAAATCTTAGAATTTCACAAGTACTAATTTTACAGTAATATTCGAATCAGTCAACTCTCCTTGAATGGTTACCCCTTACATCTTGTTTTCGGTGAACTCTACGGTTACATTATAGACGATTTTTATGTTCTGCGATAGATCACGCACGTTAGTGCGAAGTATTATAAAAGGTTATCCTCATTATATGCAACTGGAAAAAGCCTATAACGCCTCACAATTTGAAGACGACATTTACAAGAAATGGGAACTTTCCGGCGCATTTACGCCAAAAATCGACCCAAAGAAAAAGCCGTTTACGATTTCGATGCCTCCTCCGAACGCCACCGGTCAACTCCACCTGGGACACGCCACCATGCTCGCACTCGAGGACATTATGATCCGTTATCATCGCATGAAAGGAGACCCTGTTTTATGGCTTCCGGGTACCGACCACGCGGCAATCGCCACGCAGAGTGTCGTAGAGAAAAAGTTGCAAGATGAAGGTATGATACACCCCCGTGAGACACTTGGCAGAGAAAAATTATTGGAGGAAATTCGCACATTCGTCGAGAAGTCGAAAAGTAATATTAAAAACCAGACGAGAAAAATGGGGGCAAGTTGTGATTGGACGAGAGAAAAATATACGATGGATAAAGAGTTGGTGGATGCGGTGCACGCCTTTTTTAAAGCGATGTATGATGACAAGCTGATCTATCGCGGCTACCGCTCGATCAACTGGGATCCAAAGATGAAAACCACGGTGGCCGATGATGAAATGGAGTACGTCACTGAAAAAACACCCTTTTATTACTTTCAATACGGGCCGTTTATCATAGGTACGTCTCGCCCTGAAACTAAATTCGGCGATAAAATCGTCGTCGTCCACCCAAATGACAAGCGTTACAAAAAATACCACTGGAAATCATTTGACGTAGAATGGATCAACGGACAGATCACCTGCACTGTGATTCCGGATAAAAGTGTAGACCCGCAGTTTGGATCGGGAGTCATGACCATCACCCCCGCACACAGTACCGTGGATTTCGAGATAGCACAGAAACACCCAGAGAAAATCATGATCAAACAAATCATAGACTTCGACGGAAAAATGCTCCCTATAGCGGCTGAATTTGCCGGCATGGGCATCTACGAATGTAGAAAAGGAGTAGTGGAGAAATTAAAGGCGAAAGGTTTACTCGTAAAGGTGGAAAAAAACTACGAGCACCAACTCGCAGTCAACTACCGAGGCAAGGGCACCATCGAGCCGCAGATCATGCGCCAGTGGTTCGTAGATGTAAATCGCAAAGCGATAGATTGGAAAGGAAAAAAACTCAGTATAAAAGAGGTGCTCAAAGACACGGTGAAGTCCGGCATGATCGAAATTATTCCCGACCGATTCGAAAAGACCTATTTTCACTGGATAGATAACCTCCGCGACTGGTGTATCTCTCGACAGATTTGGTGGGGGCACCGCATACCAATGTGGTACAACCTGACACAGGAACAATTCACGGCGTATCAGAAACAGACCAGCCCTTCGAGCTATCTACTCGATGTATTGAATGTAGAGCACCCAGGCGTGTTTTCCATTGAGAAACCTACGGGAGAGGGCAACTGGATTCAGGATCCCGACACACTCGATACGTGGTTCTCCGCCGCATTATGG
Organism: uncultured Candidatus Peribacteria bacterium; assembly: GCA_964358905.1. GTDB lineage: Bacteria > Patescibacteriota > Gracilibacteria > UBA1369 > JABINC01 > CAYHQD01. The sequence goes on along the minus strand of CAYHQD010000132.1, from coordinate 1,729 downwards.
ACATTTTCCACTCTCGGCTGGCCGAAAAAGACAGAAGATTTGAAGTATTTCCATCCCACCTGCGTACTTGAAACCGGCTATGACATCCTTTTCTTCTGGGTGGCACGCATGATTCTCGCTTCTACATATGCCTTACGCCGTGAGGGATTACCTGAAGAAAAGTGCATTCCATTTGAGAAAGTATACCTGCACGGCCTCATCCGTGACAAAGACGGTAAAAAAATGAGTAAATCACGGCCGGAAACCTGTATCGATCCACTCGAGATGATAGAAAAATATGGCACTGATGCGGTACGCCTGAGTCTCATCATCGGAGGGACACCTGGCAATGACATGAGTCTTTACGAAGAGAAAATCGGTGGATATAGAAACTTCGTCAATAAAATCTGGAATTCCGCACGATTTGTACTCATGAATGTGGGGAATCTCAATGCCGAGATTGAAATTGATAAGCTGAGTACCGCCGATAAGTGGATTCTTTCAGAACTCAATACGGTTATAGAAAAGGTCACTGGGGAAATTGAGAATTTTCAATTCTCAATGGCGGGCAACGCAATTTATGAGTTCCTTTGGAATCATTTCTGTGACTGGTATGTGGAAATGGCAAAGGTACACAAAAACGAAGCCGTCCTCATGTATGGACTCAAAACGATCCTCAAATTACTCCATCCATTCACTCCTTTCGTGACAGAAGCGATATGGCAACACCTGCAAGAAGCCGGATTCAAAGAAGCGAAGACCCTGCTCATCGTTACAAAGTGGCCCGTCGCAGACAAGCGATTTGATTTTGACACAGAGAAGGTACATACGGAACAAATCATCACCCTCATAAAAGAAATCCGCAGACTTCGCACAGAAAATAAAGTGGACCCGGTAAAAAAGATTGTGGCGCATATCAGTGGCGGCCCTCTTATCCCAGTAGTCCGCGAGAAGGAAAGCATCATAAAAGCCATGGCAAATTTAAGTGAACTGCATATCGCCGACAAACCCGTCAGAATTGAGCACAGCGTCTCTTCGCTCATCCACAAAACACATATCGATCTACCCTTCGCGGATATGATCGATAAAACCAAAGAAAAACTCCGCCTTACAAGGGAAAAAGAGGCCACAGAACAACTGATTCAGAGCATCACACAAAAACTTTCAAACAAAGGATTCACAGCCAATGCACCGCAAGAGGTAGTGGAAAGAGAACGAGCGAGAGTGGATGAAGCTGACAAGAAACTGGCAAAGATAAATGAGATACTCCAAACACTGTAGCGCGTATCGAGCTTTCCTGGTATAATAACATGAAGTGGAAATATAGAAAATTTCACCATGGTATTTATAGATGAGGGACAACTGCTTGCGTATATCAAGGGTGCGAGGAATGCATTTGAAAATGGCGCATACGAAAATGCGTATAAAGATGCACAGTCGGCATTGAATCTCGATCCTACAAATTACTATGCAAGAAAAATACTTGCAGAATCCGCAAGGCGTATCAGAAAAATTCGAGCCACAGAGTTGAAGAAAAGAAAAAAACTGCTTCAACCGCTTTGGGATGAGAAAAAATACGAAACGCTACTCGTAGAATATCAAGCACTTAATCAATTTTATCCGGGTAGCCTAGGAGTCATTTTTGCCATCTCAATCCTCAAGCATAAAATACGCTCACAGCGAGAAAGGGAAATCGCCGATTATAAAAAGAAAATCAAAGCATTGATCCATCAATTGCATAAAGAGAAAA
>CAYHQD010000131.1:0-3424 GCA_964358905.1 uncultured Candidatus Peribacteria bacterium | reverse complement strand
CGCTTTATAAACTACCCACACAATCGCACATGATCCTCTCCGATAGAGACATAAAGAAGGCTATACAAGACAAAGTGGTAGAGATCACTTCCGAGGATGGGAAACACGGGGAAGTGATAGGCCCATCCAGTTATGACATACGGCTTGGGAAGTTTTTCAAAGTATACAAACACGCGCATATTGCCGTGCTCGACCCGACAGACGCGGAGAGTTTCAAAAACGTCACCGAAACAGTCGAAATAGAAGACGGTAAACCATTCATCGTGCAACCTGGAGAATTCGTGCTAGGAGTCACCATGGAACGCGTAAAACTGCCCGAACATCTCGTGGCCAGAGTCGAAGGGCGCAGTTCACTCGGCAGACTCGGCATCATCATTCATTCCACCGCGGGATTCATAGACCCGGGATTCGAAGGTACCGTTACCCTGGAAATCACCAATATCAACCGCATGCCCGTGGCCCTCTATCCCGGTATGCGCATCGGCCAACTCGCATTCGAAACCATGACGAGCGCGGCGGAAATTCCTTACAACAAAAAGACCACGTCGAAATATATGGGCCAAAGTCTCCCCGAAGAGAGTAGGGTGACCATGGATCCGGAATTCAGAGGAGCGGCAGGACTTGGCACAAAAAAACAGGAAAATACGCAAAAAACGCTTATCAAAGAAAAGACCATATGACATTTCAACCCGTAGACCCGAAACAATCGTTTCCCGATATGGAACGCAAGTGGATTTCCGTCTGGAAGAAAAAAAAGACATTTGAGAAATCCATAAAGGCGCGTGAGAAAAATAAGGAATATACTTTTTATGATGGCCCTCCCTTCGCAACCGGACTACCGCATTATGGACATATACTGGCCGGCACGATGAAAGATGTAGTGCCTCGCTACCAGACGATGCGCGGACACAAAGTCGAAAGACAATTCGGATGGGACTGCCATGGACTCCCGATAGAAAACCTCATTGAGAAAGAACTCAATCTCCAGACCAAACGCGATATAGAAGAAAAATTCGGCGTGGCTAAATTTAACGAAGCGTGTCGCGCAAGCGTGCTCAAATATGTGCATGAATGGGAAACCACAGTGGACCGCATGGGCCGCTGGGTGGACTTCAAAAACGATTACAAAACCATGGATCCGACTTTCATGGAATCCATCTGGTGGGTATTTAAACAACTCTGGGATAAGGAATTGATATATAAAGGTAGAAAGTCGATGCATGTCTGCCCGCGCTGTGCGACCCCTCTTTCAAATTTCGAGGTAACACTTGGCTATCAGGATGTGACGGATTACTCGGTCACTGCGAAGTTTAAACTTGATAATCTGCCTTATTCCATTCTCTCCTGGACGACAACTCCTTGGACACTTCCCGGCAACATGTATCTGGCCGTGGGCGCGAAAATTACCTATGGATTATATAAGGTATCCTATGAAAGTGAGAAACAGGAGTTTCTCATTCTCGCAAAAAATCTGGCGGAAACGGTACTAAAGGACAAGACCTACACACATGTAAAAGATCTCCATGCCAAAGATCTCGTAGGTCAAACGTATGAACCACTGTTTCCTTATTTCGCCGATTTGAAAAAAGAAGGAAAATATCGAATAGAAGTGGGGAGTTTCGTAGACGATAAAGAAGGGACGGGCGTAGTGCACATAGCGGGAGGATATGGAGAAGACGACATGGAATTTGCGAAAAAATACGGCAAGGAAGATGGCACGGACGTCATACGACATGTCACGATGGAGGGCACAATGATCGCTGAAATTACCGACTTCGCAGGTGAAGAAGCGAAACCAAAAAGCGACCCACAACGCATGGATCATAAAATCGCAAAATGGCTTGAGGAGCATGGCAAACTTTTTGTAGCAACCCCTTACCGCCATTCCTACCCGCATTGCTGGCGGTGCGATTCACCACTCCTCAACTACGCAACCGACGCGTGGTTTGTCTCCATCGACAAGATCAAGAAGACGATGCTCAGCGAAAACGCAAAAGTACACTGGGTACCAGGTCACGTAGGGCAGGGCATATTTCATGAATGGCTCAAAAACTTGCGTGACTGGTGTATCAGCCGTACGAGGTATTGGGGGACGCCGCTGCCGGTCTGGATAGGGGAGAAAACCGGGAAGGCGATCTGTATCGGAAGTATTAAAGAACTCGAAAAACTTTCAGGCAAAAAAGTGACTGATATCCACAAGCATTTCGTGGATCCGCTCACATTTACAGATAAAGGCGAAACTTTTCGACGCATCCCCGAGGTACTCGACTGCTGGTTTGAATCCGGTTCAATGCCGTATGCGCAAATGCATTACCCTTTTGAAAATAAGAAACGGTTTGAGGACAATTTCCCGGCTGAGTTCATCGCGGAAGGGCTCGATCAGACGCGCGGATGGTTCTATACCCTCATGGTGCTCGGCTGTGGTCTTTTCAAGAAATCTCCATTTAAAAATGTCATCGTCAACGGACTGGTCCTCGCAGAAGATGGCAAAAAAATGAGCAAACGCCTGAAAAATTACCCCGACCCGGGCCTCATATTTGAAAGCTATGGCGCAGATGCACTTCGATTTTACCTCATGAATTCTCCCGTGGTCCGTAGTGAACCTTTGCGTTTTTCGGAAAAAGGCGTCGCGGACGTGGTGCGAAATATTTTGTTACCGCTCTGGAATTCGTATTCGTTCTTCGTGACCTATTCGAATATTGATAAATGGAAGCCATCCCGCCAAGGCGGGACATCTAATAAAGGTATGGGGGGGAAAGCGACTATCACTCCAAAAAGTACCAATAAGCTAGACCGTTGGATAATCTCCGAGCTCGAAAAATTGTTGAAAGAATTGACGAAAGAAATGGATAATTACGATCTGCAACGCGCGAGCGATCCGATCGTGCATTTCATCGAATCACTGACCAATTGGTATATCCGCCGTTCACGTCGCCGATTCTGGAAATCAGAAAGCGATACGGATAAAGCGAGCGCATACGAAACACTCTATTTCTGTCTCGTGCGCATCTGCCAAATCATGGCACCATTCACGCCATTTATCACCGAAGAAATCTACACCAATTTGACGGGAGAAGAATCCGTGCATCTCTCCGACTGGCCGAAGGCGAACCCTAAGGCCATTCATACAGCGCTCAATAAGGAAATGGAAGTCACACGTTTGATATGTACTCTCGGACATGGTCTACGTTCGCAAAAAAAGATAAAAGTCCGTCAACCCTTGGCCGAGGCGCAAATCGCGCTCCCCGCCAACTTGAAAAAAGTGAAATTCGATAAAGAAGTGGTTATGGAAGAGCTGAACGTGAAGAAACTCACCGTGCTCGATGATCCGGATAGCATCGCACAGATGATCGTTCGACCGGATGCGCGCATCATAGGACCACGGCTCGGTAAAGAAGTTCAAAAAGTGATTGATAAAGCAAAA
>CAYHQD010000130.1:0-3446 GCA_964358905.1 uncultured Candidatus Peribacteria bacterium | reverse complement strand
CGGAAGGTAGAAGATTTTTTCGCGCCTCCAGATATTCTATGAGGATATTTTTGAGTTCACCATGTGCATTTTTTGCCTTTGATTCCTCCGTGGTGGTGGTAATTGATCGTCCATTTATTTTCAGTGCCACCCCAATTCTCTCCGCCATTGTTTTGAGAGTAGGGCGTTCAGTTTCGAGTTGTTCTCGTTCAGTGTACAAGGCTGATAATTGTTTCTCTTGAAATTCCTTCAGAATGTCTTTTCCCGTTGGAAGAAACTTATTTTTATAATTTATGAGCAGCGTTGTTATCTTTTGTGTATCATTCATTCCATTGTATGCTTGCTGTTGTCCGGTTAATCCGAGCTCATCCAATTTTCCCTGTAATTCATTCGCAATTGTCGTTGCATAGTCCGTTCCCAAAATTTTATTTTTGAAATCCATCAAGGAATTGAAATGTGTAACAATTGATGGCAAGCTGTTAGCTGTTTTGACCTTGATTAATCGTTGTAATTCTCTCAAGAATTTCATGCTTGTCAGATCATACGGAGCGGGATCCAGCCACGCATAAGTTTCAGTGTCGTTTTCTTTGTTGCTGCCGTTTGACGATTTTGAATAGAATGTTTCCAGTAAGTTGTCTTTTTCGTTTATCTCAAGTGAATTGAATAATTCTTTGAGATATTCCCGATTCTCGCCCATGGCAGTAGCGATCATATCTATATATTTCATGAATGATCCTGTAGTAGATGACATTGAATCAACTGCCGTGATAAATACATTCTTTTTTATTTCCTCCTCCACTTTGTCTCGTTGCTCTTCTCTGAATTCTTTTGCGAGTAATTTTATTTTTTCGGTGATTGAAGTTCCTTTGCTTGCTTCATCTTTAAATGAAATTATTTTTTGAGTGAGTAGACTATCGCCCGCCGGACTATTCATATCCAGCTTACCTTTTTCACTCAGCATCTTTTCAAATTCAGTTATTTCACCCTGTTCAAACTTATTTTTCAAATCGGGGTAACCCCATGCGGTTTCCAGAAAGGCGAATAGTGCATCGATATTTGTGAATGCCGCCAGGTGATCATCTGTTCCCGTTTTCATTCCATCGGTTGGATTTATGAAATTCGTTATTAATTTTTCATAGAACCCTTTTTGTATGGGTTCGGTGACAGATACGTTTGATGATATGATTGGTGTATCTACATATTTGTCCGTAAGAGGTTGCAGGCGAAGTTGAATTTCCACTTCGTTCACGATTTCTTGTTCCGCTGTTTCCAATTCCACCTGTTGCGTTTGTGTCCCTGTCTCTGTCGGAAAGAGCGCTTTATCGATCGCCGCTTTTACCAGTATTTCTATTACGGGTTTTACAGCTTCGTTGACATTATCAACTCCGAGTTCATTCGTGAGATCGATGCTCTGTAGATTTTCGACCAATCTATTTTTATCATTTGCATCGAATGATCTTGGTTTTATTTGTTTAAGGAATTTTTCCTTTATCGTATACGCGATAAATTCGTTCGCTTTCGCTTCATCGAGTTTCGACGTTTTATTGAGTTCATTTATTTCTTCGTTATTTGCCCACTTTTTCACGAATGCTCTATTTTCGCTTAAGCCCATGACTTTGTTTTTTTCTTGTTGGATGGGATCTATTTTCTCATACAATTCACTTCGATAATTTCGTTTTACTATTTCAAGGATTTTCGTTTTTTCATCGAGCGTGAGCTCCTCGGGAGTGAGTGCATAAGTAGTTTGCATTTGCGCGAGAAATTTTTCGATATCGATATCGTCTCCCTCTTCATTTAGCCATGTATCAAACATTTCCGGTGTGGCGGCCGGACTCTTGGTCGCGGACGAGAGGAGGGTATCGAGGTAGATGACTTTTTTGTTCGCCGGATCATCGAGTGCGGCTTGGAGGTTTTGCTCCGGTTTTCCATTTATGTCTACTCCTTTACGGCGCATATCATATGGTACGTTACTTTTGGATTCGAGATACCAATCTAAAAATTTATTTGCATCGTAAGTTTTTGTATCCAATGTGAAATATTTTTTTCTTTCATTGAATTCATCAATCAAATTTTCCGATTCTCCAAGCTTTGATCCGAACTCGCCCGCCAATCTTGATGCGAGTGTCGCGGCGAGTTTGCCCGCTTTTTCATATCTTCCGGTACCGCCGTCATAGATGTACTTGGTTGTTATAGTCGCCCTATCGAATGTGTCCAAGTGATATTTCGTTTCTATTTGCGCTTTTTGTGTCGGTGCTTTCCTTCCCTTTTTCACCTTTGCAAGTTCTGCGTTTTTTGCTTCTTCAATGTTTTTTCGCAAAAGCAAAAGTGTACGGTCCAGGATGAGTCCGGTGTAGGGATGGATTTCCGGAAATCGTTTTTCGAATTCCGAGATAAATTGTTCAAATGTACCTTGTGTATTTTCTTTACTCCACCTATCTGCAAAATTGAGGATTTCATCCATTCGATTAATCTCAGGTAAAAATTCATCCAGTTTGTAGGTTGCTACCGTTCGCCTCCATGTGTCGAGTTTTATTTCTCCACCAAGTTTCGCTTCCAATGCGCTGTCTATGATTTGGAAATATTTCTCGGAATATGGTTCAATCGGATTTTTAGGAAATTCCTTTTTGAGTTCGCCGAGGAGAGTTACTTTATCTATTTCAGGGTTTTGTCTTACCAGTTCACGAACCTTACCTATATATTCCGCAGTGAATAGTTCTTCCGGCATTTCCTCATATTTCCATTCATTAAGAGGAGGGAGTGGTACGTGGTTGGGTTTTCCCTCTTTCGCATAGGTCGTATCGATCGTTTCCGTTTGCGGGGTTATTTTTATTTCTATATTCAAATCGAAATTGAAGAGGAAGTGGGTTATGTAATCCAGTGAATCCTGTGAATTTCCTTTTGCATCGGGAATCCGTGCTTCTGAAATAGCGCGGTAAAGATCGCGTGAGTTGTATGTCAATTTATCTCCTTCAAGACGAGTGAAATACGCGCGGAAATTTTTCGCTTCATCGGTCGGTGCGTTCAGTGCCGTTTCCAGATATATTTTCGTGTAATGTGCGACAGCTTCCGTCATCACCTTTCCTATTTCCATGTCCAATTTATCGTTGGTATCGATATGTTTTCTGTGAGATCGGTCATTATCGAACACTTCAAAACTTTCCGGTGCGAATGAGTGTAGTGCGTACGCATCGAGAATTGCCAGCCAGTTTTTTTCCACATTTTTCCCGTCTTTGATTTCAAATTTTTGTGTCCTGAAATGTGCGAATTTTTCCTGCAGTGCGATCAGCGCGACTTCTCTGAAACGACTGTATTTTTCAGGTTCATTTTTGTCTGTGGAGAGTGCGATTTGTCTTTTCTCATCGTTCGTTGAAAGTCCGTTGGCAATATTTTCGATGAGATCGTTTGCACTTGTAAATGGTGAGGCTTTTATCAGTTCCTTGGCTTTTGCTTTTACCGTTTCTATTTCT
>CAYHQD010000129.1:0-3519 GCA_964358905.1 uncultured Candidatus Peribacteria bacterium | reverse complement strand
ATGGGACCGATGATGGACCTGAGTTTAAAATAAAATATCGCTTGAGCGCTGATTTGATAAAACTTCAGGAAGAAAATTTGAAAGTAGAGATAGATCCCTATGTGGTATCTCTCATGACCCCTGAAGCTCAGAATAGTACAAACTCTATAGTTATTAAACAGAAGCAGTATGCCACACTTTTTTATCGGAAAAACGAAATGTATTTCAAAAAAACAAATTATGTTATAATTGGCGATAGTATTGTTACGAAGGTTATACGAATGACAGCCGAGAATTTTAATCCAAAAGAGGAAATCATACTTAATCAGTCAACTTTAAACTCCTGCGAATTTGATGATCTGTTGAAATAACATATATCTATTTAGAAAAAACTACGATTACGTAACATATCCTAAACGTCAAAACAAAATAATAACGATTTTTAAGAATTTTTTATACTTGCACGATATAGTACTGCACGGATTTTTACGAATGGATGCAAGTAGTTTCAAAATATATTTTCTTGACAGTGAACAACTGCTCACCTATAGTGAGGGCACGCTCACTTGAGCAATCCATATATCATTTAATTTTCAAAATATGGGAAAAGTAACGGACCAAGTCCTAGATAAAGTTGTAAGCGAGAAGAAAAAAGCGCTCGACCTTGCAATAGCACAAATCGAAAAAAGTTTCGGTAAAGGCTCAATCATGAAGATGGATGAGACGCGCCATGTGGCGATCGAAACCATTTCAACCGGCTGTCTCTCACTCGATCTCGCACTCGGAGGCGGCATACCGAAAGGGCGTATCGTCGAGATTTTCGGACCCGAGAGTTCCGGAAAAACCACTCTCTCACTTCATGTCATCGCGGAAGCTCAGAAAAAAGGGGGTACTGCGGCATTTATAGATGCAGAGCACGCGCTTGACCCTCAGTATGCACGCCGAATAGGGGTAAACGTGGATGAATTACTCATCGCACAACCGGATAACGGAGAACAAGCGCTCGAGATCACCGAGACACTGGTTCGTTCAAACGCAGTGGATGTGATCGTCATCGATTCGGTCGCGGCGCTCACTCCCCGCGCGGAAATAGAAGGAGAAATGGGCGACTCGCATATGGGACTTCAAGCCCGACTTATGAGCCAGGCGCTACGTAAACTCACCGCGGCCATCAATAGATCGCGCGTGACAGTGATATTCATCAATCAATTGCGTATGAAAATCGGAGTAATGTTCGGCAATCCGGAGACGACAACAGGTGGCAACGCGCTGAAGTTTTACGCATCCGTGCGTATAGATATTCGCTCCATCGGGCAGATTTCCGACAATACTACTGGGAATGCGGGCGAAAAAACGGTCACCGGTAAGAGATCACGCGTGAAAGTGGTGAAAAATAAAATCGCTCCTCCGTTTCGCACCGCGGAATTCGATCTTATGTTCAATAAAGGTATCTCGAAGGAAGGCGATATCATAGACCTCGGCACGATACTTGAAGTCGTGAAAAAGTCCGGCGCGTTCTACTCTTACGGTGAGACAAAGCTCGGCCAAGGACGCGAAAACGCGAAATTATTCCTCATCGAAAATCCAAGTATGATGGATAAAATCGAGAAGGATATCCGTGCTCAGGTACTGCAAAATGATACGGCAATACCTATCGAAACCGGCGCCGAAAGCGAAACGGTAGACCTGGAAACGGGAGAGGTGGTAGAGGAGCAAGTGGTGTAAATGCTCTCTGCAAGTACGTATTACGTGTTTTGAAAAAGGCCTTCGAATAAAATCGGGGCCTTTTTTCTTGCGTTTTGCGTCCCGTTTCTTATATAATCGTCATGAAAGTTAACCAAGAGAGTGTATCTTGGCTTTTTGTTCGTACCAATGTCGTTTTAATTTTCATTTTTAATCTTTTTAATTTCTTTCTATGCAAACTCAATTTATGGCTGCGGTAAAGCAGCTCTGTGACGAAAAAAATCTGCCGGTCGAAGTCGTGCTTGATGCGATCAAGGCCGCGCTTCGCGCGGCCTACCGAAAAGATTACGGCACCAAAGAACAAAATATAGATGTGGAACTCAATGAATCCATCGAAAATGCGACCATTTTTCTTCTGAAAAACGTAGTGAAAAAAGTGGAGATGGAAGATCTTGAAATCAGCGAAAAAGACGCAAAACAGTATAAAAAAGATGCGAAAGCGGGCGATGAAATCAGGATAGATGTAACGCCGGTTGAATACGGGCGAATCGCCGCACAATCTGCAAAGCAGGTCATCACCCAGCGACTTCAGGAAGCGGAACGCGACATTATGTACGATACCTTCAAAGACCGCGAAAATGAGCTTCTTTCTTCCACTGTACACCGCGTGGATGGGAAAAATGTCTACATCAGCCTAGAAAAAATCACAACGCTCCTGCGACCGCAAGATCAGATTCCCGGAGAGAGATATTTTGCGGGACAACGTACGAAAGTGTACCTCGACAAAGTGATAAAGACGACAAAGGGACCACAACTTCTCATCTCCCGTTCACATCCGTATCTGGTCAAAAAATTGCTCGAATTGGAGATTCCGGAAATCGCTGAAGGAGTCGTGACGATCAAGGCCGTAGCGCGTGAACCTGGTGTAAGGTCAAAAGTCGCTGTAATGACAAACGATGAAAAAATCGATCCAATCGGCGCATGTGTCGGGCAAAAGGGCGCACGCATTCAAGCTATCATGGACGAACTCAACGGCGAACGAATCGATATAATCCTGTGGAAGGAGAATGCCGAAGATTTCATAAAGGCCTCACTTTCACCTGCGAAAATTGCGCTTATCAATCTCGATGCAAATGCCCGCCGTGCGAAAATCTATGTACATACCGATCAACGTCCACTAGCCATCGGCCGCAACGGACAAAATGTCCGACTCGCTTCGCAACTTGTCCAACTCGAGCTGGATATTCTCGACCTCAATGAGCTCACACCGGACGATGCCGCTCACGCAAAACTTTCACTGGAAGAAGTCAAAGACCTCCCTATTTCACAAGGCGCTCGCGACTCACTGACCACTGCAAATCTCTCTCAAGTCGCCCAGCTCAAAGGCCTCACTGCAGACGATTTCGTCTCCGTCGGTCTCACGCCGGAACAAGCCAAAGAGATCGTGGACATCATGAAGCTGGTGAAGTAATGGCGTGACTGTAAGCCATTGTCTTTGCAAAACCATGGATGAAAGAACAAAAAAACGAGCAACAAGACACATCATTTACGAGATGCGGATGTTCTATTTCACATACCAAAAAATACACGAACGTGGCATTGATAAGATGGTTAGAAATGCCATGATAGAAAGTTGCATCATACATGCTTACAATCTGTTCCGCTTTTTCTATCAGGGGGAAAATGAATATAAAAAAGACAAATCAGTAAGCTTGAAGAGAAGTAGAACGATTTATTCAAAAAGACCTCGAAAGCCTACAGATATCATCGCCGAAGACGAAAGAAATGGTCAAGATTGTTGGCGGCTTGGCTAAAATCAAAGAAGATATTAAAAAGGGAGCATTGATTGTTTTGGCG
>CAYHQD010000128.1:0-3667 GCA_964358905.1 uncultured Candidatus Peribacteria bacterium | reverse complement strand
ATTGAAGCTCGGATCTCAACCAGTGAGTCTCGTCGCAAAACAGGCGAATGTGAATCGCACCACGGCCTATGTTATTCTCAAAGGCCTTTTCGAAAAAGGACTGGTCTCCAAGTATTTGAAAGGTGATGTGTGGTTTTTTACCGCCACTCAGCCGGAGAATCTGAGTATCTATGTGGATCGTAAGAAAAAAGAACTCGATCTTGCGCAGGAGCATTTGGGTGAGTTGGTACCTGAATTGCGTAAATTAATGACGTACGCGCATGAAGGGGCGATGGTGCAATTGTTCGAAGGTTTGGATGGAGTGAAGATGATTTATGATCAAACGCTCAAATTGAAAGCACCAATTTCGGAGTATTTGTTGGATTATAATTGCGACTTGAGAAAAATGTGGGACTTTTGGGATGTGTACATTTCTCGTCGTGTTGCCTTGGATATTCCTATGCGTCTCCTTATCACCGATGACGAACTCGGCATTAGAACAAAGAAAAAAGATCCCGCAGTACTCAGGCGAACTCGTCTCGTTCCCAAGGAACGTTTTCCTCACGGAAATAATTTGATTATGATTTTCGGCGACCATTATGCGTATTTTTCTTACGCGGATGATAAATTTGTGGGAGCGTTGATTCACGATAAATATCTCGCGAGCATGGAGCAGAGTATTTTCGACTTCGTGTGGGATTCAGCTAAAGCATATGACGATAAACTGGCGAAAAAATATAAATTGCCAATTTACGACTGAGGAACCCCGAATATATAGCCGATACTGTGAATGGTTTGGATGAGATCGCGATGTCCGCCGAGCATTTTGCGCAGTTTGCCTATATGTACGTCAATCGTGTTGGTGACAAAGGTCTTGTTCATATCCCATACGCTTTCGAGAATGGTATTTCTGCAGAGCAACCTGTCCGGATGAAGCATGAAGAATTCAAGCAGTGCAAATTCTTTGTTGCGCAGGCGCATGCGCTGTTTCCCGATACGTAGTTCACGATATCTTCTATCAAGTGTAAGTTCTCCAAACATGAGTATCTCTTCGTTGCTTCGATTGTAGAGGTCGTTGACTGTGTAAGAGTATACCCGATCTTTTATCTGCCGTATGGTGTCAAATAAATCTTTACCCATGGTGAGATGGTGTGTGCAAATATTTTCCAGTGAATGCGGTACGGTGCGTGTAGCCCTCCATAAAAGAATGGTTGGAATCTGAAACGGCTTATTGTGCATAAGAAGAAGCATTTGCTTCATTTCCATAGCCGTTTGCACAAAAAGTATGATGGCGCTAAAAGTGAATTCTTGAGAGAGGGAAGTAGATAGTACGTCGTTAAACGTAATGTAACATGCGTGGATGCCTTGAGTTTTAAACGCCTGACTTAAGGTATGTGCGCTGGAAAGTTCATTGCTGATAACGAGGACTTGCATGGTGGTGGTTGTTAATTGAGATATGAATATATAAGTTGTAATTGTGCAGAAATTTATTTTTTATGCAACCGTGAAATGATACCATTTGTTAAATTTGGCTTAAAAAAGGGGAAAAAAAGTGGTAAAACTGTTGTCACAGTTCTGACAACACATTAGAATTCGGAGGGGTAACGTCGCATTTATGAAACAATATGAAGAACTTGTCGAGATATGTGAGGAACATGGATTTCCCAAATTTCGCGCTGATCAGGTTTACCACGGAGTGTTTAAAGAAGGAAAAAGTACCTACGAAGAATTTACCACTCTGCCGAAGGGATTCCTGAATCTGCTGAAAAAGGAAGCGCCGATTTACTCCATAGAACCGGGGCATCGTCTCATCTCCGAGCTGGATGGTACGCAGAAATTCCTTTTTAAACTGCTGGATGGAAAGGAGATGGAGGCGGTTCTCATGCGCTATACCGATAAAGGTGGTAAGCGAAATACTGTCTGTGTGTCTTCGCAGGTGGGATGTGCGCTCAAATGTGCGTTTTGCGCTACGGGCAAATTGGGATTCACCAAAAATCTCTCCGCCGAGGAGATTGCCGATCAGGTGCTGTATTTCGATCACGTGTTGAAAAAAAGTGGAGAGCGTGTGACGAATGTCGTCTATATGGGTATGGGCGAACCGTTCCTCAATTATAATGAAGTGGTGAAGTCGATCAGGATGCTCATGGATGAAAAGGGCCTTCATATTTCCGCTCGCAGTATTACGGTATCCACTTCGGGCGTGGTGGACGGGATCAAACGTTTTATGAAGGAAGATTGGCAGGTGAATTTGGCCGTGTCGCTTCATGCGCCGTCTCAGGCAGATCGCGAAGCGATCATGCCAATCGCACTGCCACATACTTTGATACAGCTGATGAGCGCCTTGAAGGACTATGAAACAAAAACTCATCGTCGTATCTCATATGAATATGTCATGCTTGCGGGGGTGAATGATGAAGACAGACATGCACACGAACTTGGGTCATTGATAAAGGGTGAACTCTGTCACGTGAATCTCATCCAGTACAATGAGACCGACCTCGGATTTAAGAAGAGCTCGAAGGATAGAATTCTCTCTTTTAAGTCTATCGTCGAATCATACGGCGTGCCCGTTTCCGTGCGTATCAGTCGAGGACAAGATATATTCGGAGCATGCGGACAACTTGCGATGAAGATTGCGTAAGCGGTTACGCGGTTTGACAGAGCGAAAAAAACGATATATGGTGAGAAGGCTTTAATTATTTTATATTTTAATTCTACAAAATGGACCAAGTGGTAAATCCCCAGGGTGGACAAACACAACCCCCTATAAATATTAGCGTGAGTGAAGATATGAAGGCGGGTGTGTATGCGAATGCCGCGTCAGCTTCAGTTACGGCAAATGAGCTCATTCTCGACTTCGGATATATTCTCCCAAATGAAAAGCCGATGACGGTGAAAGTGGTCAGCCGTGTGAATATGAGTATCCGCACCGCGGAAAGTCTCATACAACTTTTACAAGGATCAATCAGCGATTATTATACCAAGGTGATGCCGAAGGCACCGGTAGGTGCCGGCCCCCAGAGTCCCGCCGCTCCGAGCGGACTTACGCAAGTTCCCCAAGGGAAATGAACGGAAGGCTGCTTAAGGTTAATTCCCAAGTATATTATCAATCAATTGTGATCATTTTCTTATCATGAAAGCATTGTTACAGCGCGTAAAAAATGCGTCAGTTTCTGTGGAGGGGAAGAAAATAAGTGAAATAGGTCCAGGACTTTTAGTATTTCTTGGGGTGATGAAAGAAGACACGCAAAGCGTGTCAGACCTCCTCGCGGAAAAGATATGTCAACTGCGCATATTCCAATACACCGATCCTGAAACGAAAAAAGAAAAACATTTTGAAAAATCTCTGCTTGAGGCGGGCAAAGAACTGCTCGTGGTATCTCAATTTACCCTGTGCGGTTCATGCACAAATGGACGAAGACCGAGTTTTGATGATGCTATGCCGCCTTCGGCGGCACTTTCCCTCTATGAATACTTTGTAAGTGCTCTCCGCAAAAAAATGACCGTCTCAGGTCAGCCGCTTCGTGTCGCCGAAGGCCAATTCCAGGCCTACATGGATGTCGAGCTCGTCAATGATGGCCCTGTGACGTTTTTGATAGATACAGCACTCGTGAGTATTGGTTTGTAATACGCCATCACCTTTTTATCTATCGCGTATTTGCGCGCGCTCGTATCTGGTGTCGTCTGC
>CAYHQD010000127.1:0-3736 GCA_964358905.1 uncultured Candidatus Peribacteria bacterium | reverse complement strand
TTTTGGATCAAGTTGTTGCATAGTTTTTAAGTTAATGAATTAGAGCGAGGCGATTTCCTCTGACTTGCAAGTTCCATTCTGGTGCCCGGGAGAGGACTCGAACCTCCAAGCCTTTCGGCATACGCACCTCAAGCGTACGTGTATACCAATTCCGCCACCCGGGCATATTCAGCGTTGTATTTTTACTAAACATTGCGGTAGATTGCAAGCGGGAATTGCTTTTTCACGGATATCGCCAATGGAATCGACATCTATCAAAACACGTAAGGAGAAACTGCGATCTGAAATTAAAGAGGCACGAAAAAACCTAAAATCCGGTACTCAAAAAAAATGGGATAAAGCGATTTTCAAGCAACTGCGTTCAATGCAAGAATTCATCAAAGCAAAACGTATTTTCACGTATGTTTCTTACCCTTTTGAGCCGGATACGTTGGAAATTATAAAAAAGTTATTGGATGAGGGAAAAGAAGTGGTTATACCCCATGTCAGTGAAGAAAAAAAAG
Organism: uncultured Candidatus Peribacteria bacterium; assembly: GCA_964358905.1. Taxonomy (GTDB): domain Bacteria; phylum Patescibacteriota; class Gracilibacteria; order UBA1369; family JABINC01; genus CAYHQD01. The sequence goes on along the minus strand of CAYHQD010000127.1, from coordinate 3,233 downwards.
TATCCCTCACCCTACACCTCATCTCCTCTTTGGCGGATTTGGAGAAAAAAGTCACCACAACACATGTCACTCCTTCATCAATAGAATGTGCTCTCATACCCGGTCTCGCATTCGATCATAAACTCCACAGACTCGGCTTCGGCAAAGGATTTTTCGATTCATTTCTCCCAGCTCTCGACTGTCCAAAAATTGCCCTGGCATATGATTTTCAAATCGTGCAAAATGTGCCCGTTGAAGATCATGATGCAACACTCACTCATATCGTCACGCCAACCGCCATCTTCAAGTAAGCAACATACTCGTATATCTTCATAACCCATTTTTGATATGTCATCATTCGACGAGCAGGCACACGTGATTGAGCACAATTGGCAACTGCTCATGGAGAACGATAGAGAAGTATACGATGCCATAGTTGGTGAACAAATGAGGGAAAAAAAAGGCATCGAGCTGATACCATCTGAGAACTACACCTACCCGGAAGTTTTTGCCGCAAACGGATCCGTACTTACCAACAAATACGCCGAAGGGTATTCGGGAAAACGCTATTATGGAGGACAGCAGTTTACCGATATCGTCGAAAATCTCGCCATAGAAAGAGCAAAAAAAGTTTTCAGATGCGAGCACGCAAATGTACAACCACTCAGCGGCTCACCGATGAATCAAGCCGTTTATATGGCCTTCCTGAAACCCGGAGATACCGTGCTCGGTATGGACCTCTCGCATGGAGGACATCTCACCCATGGACACCCGGTTTCACATATGGGGAAAATTTTTAATTTCGTTCGCTACAAAACGCATCCGGAAGAAAATGGTCGAATTGATTTTGACGAACTGCTGAGAGTGGCGAAGGAGACAAAGCCAAAGATCATATTATGCGGATATACTTCATACCCGCGTGATTACGATTATCAGGATTTTAAACGCGTTGCCGATGAAGTGGGCGCAATAACGATGGCGGATATAGCCCATATCGGCGGACTCGTCGCCGCCGGAGTAATGCGCAATCCATTTGATTATGGTTTTGATATCGTCACCACCACTACACATAAGACCCTTCGCGGGCCACGCGCAGGTATGGTTATGTGTAAGGCGCAGTATGCTCAAATTATAGACAAATCAGTCTTCCCAGGGCTTCAAGGCGGTCCTCACATGCACACTATCGCCGCAATAGCCGTAACGCTCGGCAAAGCACTCGAACCGGCATTCAAAGAATACGGTACACAAGTGCTCAAAAATGCAAAAGTGCTCGCACAAACCTTGATGGATGGAGGCCTGAAACTCATCACCAATGGCACCGACAATCATATGATGGTAGCCAATACAACTGAAAGTTTTGGACTGGGCGGTACGGAAGCGGAACATATTCTCGACGAAGTTTCCATTACCACAAACAAGCAAGTGATCCCGGATGATCCAAACCCACCCCTCAGACCCAGTGGCATTCGCCTGGGGACTCCCGCCGCAACGACTCGAGGCATGAAAGAAGATGCCATGGTCAAGATCGGCAATTGGATACTCGAGGCATTGAAACACCACGACGATGCGGCAAAATTAAGCGCAGTTAAGCATGAAGTGGAAACCTTCTGTTCACAATTCCCCGTACCGGGTATATAAGGAGTTAAACCTCTTAATTCCCCACTATGAAATCATTATCACGTCTTGCCGCGCTTTTCGTTCTCTCCATTGTACTCATCGGTTGTTTCGGTGCTGAGGGCAAACCCACGGGCACCGTCGAAGACGGCAAATTCGTCAGTGAAGACTTTTCTATAGAGATCCCGCGCGACTGGGAAGTGGTCACGGATTTTCCCGATGAGATAAAGGAAAATACTATCGTGGGCATACGCAACAACGTGAAGGACAACCAATTCGTGGCAAATATAAATATTACCTATTCTCCAATCCAAACCGAAATCGCGATCAAAGAATTCGCACGTCAGATGCTCGATACCCACCGCGACTCCTTTCTCAATTTTCAAGAGATCTCCAGCGCTCCTCTACAAATCAATGTTGAAGGAACTCCGCGTGAAACCGTCTTAAATATCTTCGAAGGTAAATTTCGTCCGGAGCTCGATACGCTTCATGTCATCCAGACTTATGGCTACAAAGACAAACGCGCATATCTTGTCACCGGCATGTACGCTCTTAACGAAGAACAATTCGCCCGCGAGAAAGTTGAAGCCACGGTGAAATCGTTTGAGATACGGTAAGACGCATGATAGTCGAAAGATCTTGCGTCGCTTTTCGTTTACACTTAAAATGCGAGGGCGTTTTTTCTGCGTTCATGGGTCAGTAGCTCAGTTGGTAGAGCAGAAGCCTCTTAAGCTTTTGGTCCCGGGTTCGAGTCCCGGCTGACCCACCATACATGGCATTAAGAATTTTCAAGTTGCCTTTTCCGTTTTGGGTGCCATGTCCGCCTCTGGTGGGAAGAGTAGAGGTAAGGCAAAGGGATGTAAGAATGATTACTTTTGACCTAGATATTGATAGATTGCTACCGCGACTTCGGCGCGTGTCAGCGCATTGCCGGGCAACAGTTCGCCCCTGCGCTCAGGGAAGAGGTTATACTTTTGAGCAATACCTGCGTATTGAGCAAACCAGGCATCTCCGGTAACATCACTGTAAGTATAAGGTAAGTTTGTTTCAAGCCTAAAAGCGAGTGTGAGCATTTTCAGGAATTCTGCGGTATTCACGGAATTGGCCGGGCGCATTGAGCCGTCCGGATTGCCGCTCATAATACCATAAACGTATGCATTCATAATAAACGGTGTATACCACTGACCATCCACAACGTCCCAGAATTTACCATCATTGCGAAAATCCCGAAGAGTATAAGAAGCACCAAGAAGTAAAAACTTGGCCGCCTCGGCACGGTTCACCGATTGGTTGGGGCGAAATGTTCCGTCCGCGTAACCGCCGATGATATCAAGTGCATGTAGCGTCGCCGCAGCCAGACCGGTGAGGGTGTTCATGTCTGTATCGGAGAAAGGATTAACCGAAATATTCGTAATCACTTCATCTTCAAAGCCAACTCCGTCTATTGCTTCCGGTACAATAGGTGTAATGGCAACCGGAGTAACAGTCGGTACGATCGTCGTTGTAGTAGGCGGTAACTGAATACATTCTGAACCTGATCGTATCCACCCATCAATGCATTGGAAATTATAACGTTCAATCCTCACACCATTTTCAATTTTATCAATACATGTTGATGGCATGAAATTTCTCGGAGGATT
>CAYHQD010000126.1:0-3740 GCA_964358905.1 uncultured Candidatus Peribacteria bacterium | reverse complement strand
TCTTTGGAAAGGATGTATACTTCGGAATCGAATTCTGTGTGTGGTGTGATTGTCCCGGGTTTAGCGAGCACCTGTCCGCGTTCAACGTCTTCACGTTCTATACCGCGAAGAAGGATACCTGCATTGTCTCCGGCCTGTCCGCGATCGAGAGTCTTATGAAACATTTCCACTCCTGTCACTACCACTTTTTTGGTTGGGCGGATACCTACGATTTCGACTTCATCAGCTGTGTTTACAACTCCCTGTTCGATACGTCCTGTAACCACCGTGCCGCGTCCTTTGATGGAGAATACATCTTCCACCGGCATGAGGAACGGTTTGTCGAGATCACGTTTAGGATCTGGAATGAATGTGTCGAGCGCGTTGAGAAGTTCATCGAGACATTTCGCATCGTCACCACCATTCTCGAGAGCCTTGAGCGCTGAACCTTTTATAATTGGGGTTTTGTCTCCCGGAAATCCGTATTTAGTGAGAAGATCACGTATTTCCATCTCTGAAAGCTCTGCAATCTCTGGATCGGCGAGGTCCATTTTGTTCAAAAATACCACTACGTATGGAACGTTTACCTGGCGTGCGAGGAGGATGTGTTCACGAGTCTGCGGCATAGGGCCGTCTGCGGCGGAAACTACGAGAATCGCTCCGTCCATCTGAGCCGCACCCGTGATCATGTTTTTGATATAATCGGCGTGCCCGGGACAGTCAACGTGAGCATAGTGTCTTTTTGAGCTCTCGTATTCCACGTGGGACGTGTTGATCGTAATACCGCGTGCCTTTTCTTCGGGAGCGTTGTCAATCTGAGCGTAATTTTTCTTCTCTCCGGCTGGAGAAAATTTTGTAGAAAGCGCGGCTGTGAGGGTGGTTTTTCCGTGGTCTACGTGACCAATCGTACCTACGTTCACGTGCGGCTTGCTTCGGTCAAAATTTGCCATTTTAAGTTAAGTTAGAAATTATTTTTTTAAAACTTTTTAAGTCGAGCTCCGCGATTCTAATTCAAAATAAATCGTAAATCAAGGTTTTTTCTAGGGGGAGAGCGAACTTGCGACGGGAATTGGATGCAAGCGGACTTGTGTTCGTCTCTGATTCTCATCAGTTCGCATTTGGTATGCTCACTGGAGAATCAGGACTCGCACTACGTCCGCTGTTACGTCCGCTGTTTCCCGGTTTTCTCCGCGATGATGGTTTCCGCTACGTTACGCGGCACCTGCGCGTAGTACGCGAGTTCCATCGAGAAGCTGGCACGACCTTGAGACATTGAGCGAAGGTCGGTCATGTAACCGAACATAGCTGAAAGTGGGACGAGCGCTTTTATGAATTTCGCCATACTGCGATCTCCGGATTCTTGGATTTGGCCGCGGCGCGCGTTGAGATTTCCCATTACGTCACCGAAATATTCCTCGGGAGTCACTACTTCCACTGCCATGAGCGGTTCGAGAATCACAGGGCCGGCCAAGCGCGCCGCCTCTTGGAAACAGATCGAGCCGGCGATTTCAAATGCGAGCTGGGATGAGTCTACGTCGTGATATGATCCGTCGAGGAGTTCCGCTTGAATATCCACCATGGGATAGCCGGCGAGAATGCCGCGCGTCATGGACTGTTTCACCCCTTTATCCACGGAAGGAATAAATTCTCTCGGGATTCTTCCTCCTTTCACCGAATCTACAAACTCATATCCTTTTCCAAGTTCTTGCGGAGCGAAATGCATCACGACATGTCCGTATTGACCACGACCTCCCGTCTGTTTCGCATATTTATGCTCGTGTTTGATTTCCTTGGTAATGGTTTCACGGTACGCAACTTGAGGTTTACCTATATTCGCTTCCACTTTGAATTCGCGTTTCATACGATCGACGAGAATTTCGAGATGGAGTTCGCCCATACCCGCCATGATTGTCTGCCCAGTCTCGCTGTCTACCGATACCTTGAATGTAGGATCTTCTTCCGACAATTTATTGAGCGCCATACCCATTCTTTCTTGGTCGGCCTTTGTCTTCGGCTCGACGGCAATCGAAATTACCGGTTCAGGGAAGCTCATGGATTCGAGTATGATTTCATGGTCTATGTCGCAAAGCGTATTACCGGTAAACGTGTTTTTTAGACCTACGACCGCGGCTATATCTCCCGCGCACACTTCTTTGATTTCTTCGCGTGAATTTGCATGCATGCGCACGAGTCTTCCGACGCGTTCTTTTTCTCCGGTTGTCGGGTTCATCACGTAGGAGCCGGCGAGCAATTTACCGGAGTACACGCGAATGAAGCATAATTTACCTACGAATGGATCGGTTGCGATTTTGAATGCGAGTGCCGCGAGTGGCTCAGAATCATTCGGTTTGCGCGTGATTAACTTCTCATGGTCATCCGGATCGTGTCCCACGATGCCCTCCACATCGAGCGGACTTGGCAGGTATGCAACCACCGCATCGAGTACGAGCTGTACGCCCATATCGCGAAGAGCGGATCCGCAAAGTACGGGGAAAAATGTCTGGTGTACCGTGCCGTAACGGATGGCCGCCTTCAATTGTTCGTTGGTAAGTTCGCCTTTTTCGAGATATGCATTCATGGATTCTTCGTTCACTTCCGCCGCTTTTTCCATAAGAATTGCGCGAAATTTTTTCACCTGATCTTTCATATCTTCCGGAATCGGGATTTCTTTTACCACTTCTCCGTGAGTTCCTTCGAAGTTATAAGCTTTTTCTTCCACGAGATCGACCACTCCGTTGAAAGTGGATTCGAACCCGATGGGCAGTTGGATGGCCGCCGCATTTTTTGTAAGACGTTGATGAATCGAATCCAAACTCATATAAAAATCAGCGCCTATTTTATCCATTTTATTTACGAAACAAATTCTGGGCACTGAGTATTTATCCGCCTGTCTCCACACAGTTTCAGACTGAGGCTCCACTCCTTGCGAGCCGTCGAATACCGCTACTCCTCCGTCGAGTACGCGCATCGAGCGTTCCACTTCCACCGTGAAATCCACGTGCCCAGGTGTATCTATAATATTGATTTTGACACCTTTCCACGCACATGTGGTAGCGGCTGATGTAATGGTAATTCCTCTTTCCTGCTCTTGTTCCATCCAGTCCATGGTAGCCTCACCATCATGCACTTCACCTATCTTGTGGCTCTTGCCCGTATAAAAAAGTACGCGTTCCGTGGTGGTGGTTTTCCCCGCATCAATATGGGCACAAATACCTATATTGCGTACCAGATGTAAGTCTTGAGACATAATTTTAAATTAATGCCCGCAGATTATAGGGAAAGGAAAGGTAAAGTCAATAAAAGAGCGGTGAAAATATTGAAATATCATTTTATTAACCCAGTGGGTCGAATTTTGCTACTTGGAGGAAAGTTTCTACATTCTCGAAAATTGCTTCAGACGAAAGAATAGAAATGTGACTTGCATTTATGTTGTAAAAATCAGTTGCGTTTGAGAGTCTTGTGCTTTTCTGAAAGTGTCTCTATAGTATACTCCGAGCTCGGGTAGGGCGATGAGAATACCTTTTTTCATTTTCATACTTTTCATATGTCTTGTATTCTTTTGTTCGTACTGTATAGATATGCAAATGATAATTCAATGATCCAATGAGTGCGCTCAAACCGGCGAGGAATTTGACAATTTTGCGTTTTGAATTCATCTTAAAAAAGTGTTCGTACGAACACTTTTAGCCATTATAGACCGCTTGTGTGAGCCATTTCATTTTTCGTGCCTTAACTTTTCACTTGACCGATCGTACCATTAA
>CAYHQD010000125.1:0-3750 GCA_964358905.1 uncultured Candidatus Peribacteria bacterium | reverse complement strand
CACCAGAAAGAAGAGAAACCGATTCAAGCTGTCGTACCATCTCCTGCAAAACCTAAAGAGGTCGTAGAAGTTGTCAAACTTGCTAAGGCAAAAAAGGCAAAGAAAAAAGCGTAAACAGCATAATTGATATTGCGCTGATATTGATTTCAAGGCACATTAATGTCCGTTTTCAGCCCAAGTGGTGAAACTGGCAGACACGCAGCGTTCAGGGCGCTGTGCTCGCAAGGGCGTGGAGGTTCAAATCCTCTCTTGGGCACCAGGATTTTTTCCTACACCTCCCTCAGATACCCCCAGCTGTGCAGACGGTCGCTGTCTTCAAACCAGCGATCACCGATGTCGGTGCGATAATACATGTGAGGGATCATGATATTTTTTATACGGCCGTATGCCTGACTCTGAGCCTGCTTCATGGTTTGCCCCATTCCGCAAACGATCAGCACCACCCCGGATGTCCCCGTCACCAGCCACTCGCCGTTCACCTCGCGCACGTCCTCGATGTGCACGCCTTCTTTTCCTTTTTTGAAAATAATGACTGAATCCTTTGACTTCACATTAAACGTCTCCGGATCACGAAATGGGAACGGAGGCACCACGACGCGAATACCGACTTGAAAACCACTGCGCACCTTGAACGTATTCACTTCACCGCCAGCAATTCCGTAGAAAAAATCACCGATGGGAGTAAGCATGCTCTCTTCTTGAATACATATCGTGGGATATCCGAAACGCGGGGTAAATTCGAGAGGATAAATACCGTTACCGTTTACAATGCAATTCAAATCTATATACCCTACGAAATGCTCCTGCGCAAGTTTCGCCTCCATACGTTTCAGAGTGATATTAAAAATTTTATTTGGACCGCTCCAAAACATCGCCGTGCCCATCTCACCCGTGGAAGGACCGAGATTGCCCGGAAACAATTTCTTATGTTCAAAATTCACATTGATCGGATATACGAATTCTTTGCCGTTAAAAAACGCACCAACCGCCATCTCCACGCCGCTGACTCTTTTTTGTAATTGGAAAGAAGGAATGCTCGCCGCCCATGCGGTCTTATAATCATTCAGCACTTGTATCAAATCTTTTCCGTCCTCTTCTTCACCCACAAAGAGAAGGCCCTTCAAATTCTGAGCCTCTCCGTTTGGTTTAAGTACGTATTTGCCTGGATTCGCACGCACAAATTCCATCGCATCGTCAAACGACGTAAAATCTTTATAAGGGATAATTGGGATACCAAAACTTTTTAACTCTTCCTGTCCGAACGCGCGATCATCTTCGAGTTTGTCGGTATACGACGTACCGCCTATCACTTTTTTACCCTTATCACGAAGCTCTTTCGCTTTTGTCCCCTGCCCCAGAACATCATCAAATACGATGACATCCGCCCATTCCGTGCGCTCTTCCCAATTGTCTATTTTTTTGGCAAAACCATCGGCCACCTCCCGCTCTTCCTCTTCCTCTATATAATATTCCACATGATGTCCCTCCTTACTCACCTGCCATGCGATATCGCCGATGAGTCCGCTGATGGAAACAAATAGAAAATTTTTCGGGGAAGACGTGATGCCTTTCTGAGAAACGACAACTTCATTGCCATTTACTCCGTTTTCTTGGGAAACCGAAGACTCTATTTCTTGAACCGGATCGATCACAACGTGGAATTACAATAAAACGCCGTCATAATACTCTTCATTTTTTATGTGAAAAGAGAGAAATAAAAAATAAATCCCAATCTGTCAATTGCATTTTAGCGTGCCATTTGGTAGAAAGAGAAACCACATTTCAATAAATCACGCGCCCATATGGATCATGATATTGCAATAGCTACGGAAGATACTCTTACGCCTCCACCACGACATGATATTTTGCCAATTGAGTACGCGCAAGGATACGCAACAATGATGGTCGGTACCAGAGCGGCAGGACAAAATCGTCTCGCCGCCCCTCTGCTCGGGAAACTCCTCATCGCCGGCGGCAAAAAAGCTAAAGATGAGATAGTTGACGGGATGAAGATACAATCTCAGCCGACAGAAAACTTACGAGCGCAAATCAAAACTGCAATAGCAAGAATCAAAAAAGAATGTAGAGATCTGATTAAGGAAGAAGGTTCACCCGAGGGAGTAATAATCGCAATCAGGGAAGAAATACTTACGACCCTTCTTCTGGACGAGGAAGAAGAAAAGGCGGCTTCGCGTGCGGCGATGGGCTTGGCCGCAGATAGAATCAACACGATACAAAGTGATAAAAAATGGGCGGAAATAGCGCGAATGGGAAATAAATACGGGCTGACGAGTGATGAGAAATGGGCTCTCTATGATGTATTGTGTCATCTGGAAGATGGATATGATCCTACTCCGAGAGGCTGGGACACAAATGGAGAAAAGAAGGAGAAAATATTTGCAGATATGCTCGAAAAATTGCCGTCTAGATACCTCGAGAAAAAAGGGAATCTGTATTTCACGAATGCGGAAACACGAAGTGCCATCGGGCAAAGAATCCCTTCGCTTAAACCGCGCGAACAATATTTCGAACCACCTAAAAATGGATACCCGCTTCCTTACATTCAAAAGGTAAAGGACAAAGCGTCGCAACCGCAAGAGGCGCCTGCGCCGCAACCACCCCAAGCACCACCGCTGTCACCCAAGGAAAGTGCCAAAGAAATGTCCATGTTCATCAAGTTATGTCTCACGGACAAAGGACTGCCCTTGACAAAGACCAACGACAATGGCAAACCTTCACCCGCATTACGCCTCATGGAGCCGTTCCTCACATACAGTGATGGTATTACTTTTGACAGCTTGCTTGCGACGGTACAAAGACGTCATGTGGGAAAAAAAGAATTGGAAGGTACCATACGCGAACTGCAAAAAGCATTCCCCGGTTTCCTGGAAAAAGAAGAAACGAAACAAGAATTTACGGCGCACCCGCAGGCACTAATTGCTTCTTTGGGTACACGACCATACGACATCGCACTCGAACTCATGGCACGCACACTAAGCGATAAGGTAGCTGCACGAAATGAAAAATGGAGAGTAACGGCGATTAAAAGAATCCATGGAATGTTAAAACGCGATGGGGAGACGGATGAGGAAGTGGATTTTACATATATAACCCTCGCCATGAATATTCTGAAATCCGGTGAGGCGGGGTATGTGCCCGAATTAAGGGAGGACGTGAGCGAATGCAGACATATTGTACGGCTATCCGGAGGAAAAATAATACAAACAGGTCAGGTGGCGTTCGCCGCTTCAGCAGAATTGCTCAAAGAAATCGGAACATTCACCCATCCGGCATCCTTGATAGATCAACATAGTAATAGAAATCCTCTGGCACAGTTCGGCATACAAGATGTCATAGTGGATTTTGAAACATGGAGAAATGAATTACGCACTCGTTTGAAACAAACTACACCTGGGAGAGAAATTGTCACACGTTCTATAAGACTCAATGAACCGACAAGAGCGGATTATCCGACACTTGACCCGGATGCGACGTATTATTGCACGGATCCAACTAACTTGTCCGTTAAACACATACCGCTCCGATGGATACCTCCAAGTGTGAATAATCCTTATGCCGAAATAGACATTGGCATAGACCGTGTCCTAGTGGAATGGCTGGATGGAGAAAGGGTAAGAATAGGAATAGTGGCTGTGGCCAGTTTGTCGAAGGAAGGTAATGACGAAATTATGCGAAATCATTTGACTTCTTCGTGAGAATATGACAAAATGCCCCGCGTAAGATTCCTTG
>CAYHQD010000124.1:0-3797 GCA_964358905.1 uncultured Candidatus Peribacteria bacterium | reverse complement strand
GACGGTTCGGATAATTGTCCTACTGTGGCAAATACCGATCAACAGGATTCAGACAGTGATGGTATAGGTAATGCGTGTGATCCTGATTCTGGAGGTTCTCCGGCACCTAGTTCCGGCGGCGGTGGCGGTGGAGGTTGGACCAAGCCGTTTAGCGAGTGGCATACTCCTTCGACAATTGTTGGAGTAGGGCTCGAATCCACTGATGATGAAACTATCGAAGTTGCGCCTGAAGCATGTTATGTCATGCGAAGCGGTAACCTTTCAGATGTTGCCGGTCACTGGTCAAAAGCCAATGTAGCCGCGTTATACCAACGTTCCATTTCTGATGGCTATGCAAAAGGTGGAGTCAAATACTTCGCGCCAGATAAGGCTATCAACCGTGTGGAATTCGTGAAACTTGTTCTTAAATCGTTATGTGTGGATGTGCCGACTGTGGTAAGTGCCAATGTCTTTCCTGATGTACAGAAGGGTCAATGGTATGCGCCATTTGTTTCTATTGCGAAAGTAAGGGGATTTGTACAGGGATATGTGGATGGACTGTTCCGTCCCGCTAATGATCTTTCACGTGCGGAGGCGATCAAGATATTGATGCTTGCGGCTGGTGAGGATGTCCAAAATTACAAATCGAGTATTTTCACTGATATGGCTAAACACTGGTCGGTCAAATATATTGAAGCGGCACGTCGTGCTGGTTACGTAAGAGGTTACAATGACGGCACCGCTCGTCCTGACGCACCGGTGACTCGTGCCGAAGCCGCCGCGCTTATAGATCGTATCTTGCTCCAAAAAGATGTATGGAAAGCGTATGCAGAGTAATGAGTTACACTCGTGTGGTGTTAGAAAAATTCCCGAGTGAGCTCTTCCAAAGACTTCTCGTGAATCGAAATATTTTCTACCGGTAGTGTCGCAAGGATACTGCCGGTAGTTTTGGTGAGGAGCGATTGTGGTACCAAAAAATGTGCTCGATTTTGTCCGAATTCCACCACATTCCCATATTTTTTTGCGTCTAAGAGGGAAACTGGCTGCTTAAATTCCACTTCCACTATTTTTTCTTTTGCATGGGATTTGGTAAATGCCAGGTAAGAGCCGTCGTAAAGAATTTTTCCTTTATTGATAATGATAATTCGATTGCACAGACGTTTGATGTCCTCCATGTAATGCGATGTCAGAATGATGGTCGCTTTTTTCTCTTCGTTGTAGCGGGTAAGAAATTGGCGAATGTTGCTTTGTGAGATGATGTCGAGGCCGATGGTTGGTTCGTCGAGGAAGAGAATCTCGGGATCGTGAAGGAGCGCTCCGATCAACTCACACTTCATGCGCTGTCCGAGGCTTAGCTTGCGCACTTGCACTTCGAGTATGGATTGCACATTGAGAAGTTCACTTAAGAAGTCGAGATTTTTTTTGAATTGCGTTTTTGGGATTTCGTACATTTCTTTGAAGAGGTGGAAACTTTCGATCGGGGGCAAATCCCACCAGAGTTGATTTTTTTGGCCCATGACGAGCGCGAATTTTTTTTGAAATGCACGTTCTCTTTTCCACGGATTATATCCTGCGACACGTACTTCTCCCGAGGTCGGATACAGTATGCCAGAAAGCATTTTTAAGGTCGTTGTTTTGCCCGCCCCATTGGGTCCGATGAAACCGACGAACTCTCCTTTTTTTATTTCAAATGAAATGGAGTCCACGGCATGCGCGTAAAGTTTTTCACGAAAAAAAAGAGACTTGAACGAGGCCATGAGTCCAGCGCTCTTTTTGAAGTATGGAAATGTTTTGGTCAGATGCTCTACATGTATGAGCGAAGTTGGCATGGGTATGGTTAATTTGCTGAAGAATATTTACGGAGCCCTTTTGCGAATAATATTTGCGCCACTATACAGAAAAATCCGACGATTATAAAGAAGATGAAATGCATGGGCACCGTAGGTGCCTGGATAAAAATTTCGGAAGGGATGGTGGTGATGAGTGCCATAGGAAAGATAAATTCGAAAAATATTTTACCGAATCCGGAGAAAATCTGTCTGGGGTATCTGCCTACTTGTGAAATATTCCACATAACGGAACTCAGTGTATCCGATCTCTGCAGATAGAACGCGCTTGCGGCGACTAAGAGTAAAAAGTGATAAAAAAAGATGACGGATACAAAGGCGTAGAATATTCCTGCTATCATGTGCGCGGGATCGGGGGCTTGCGGCAACTCTTTCAGTCCGTAGAGGAAAATAAATATGGCGAACACGGGTCCGGTTATTTGGTCGAAACGCGCGTTGCCCAGAAAGCACTGGAGTTGAAAGCCGGCGGGTTTGATGAAAAATTGATCGAGTTTTCCGCGGCGCATGGTCTCTCCGAAAGAATCGAAATTATCTCTGAAAAACATATTGCCGATGCTTGTGATGAAATAGTAAAAGGCAAGGATGATGATCATGCCTCCCTTTGACCAGCCTGCGATTTTGTCGGTATGTGCGTAAAACGCTTCAATAAGTACGATATAAATCGTCATCCATACGATCATCGCGATACCGCTGATATAAAATCGTCTTCTGTAGATCAGCAGTTCTTTTGCGTTCATCCCGAGCAGGTGGATGAAAACTTTTATGTTGTGTTTTAGATCGTTGAGCATAAGTGCACTGTGGTTATTTCTTTATCTGCCGACTCCTTCGAAACGCTTTAGGCCGCGTTTGATTTCAATGCGAAACAGCATGCCTAGCACTATGCAGTAACCGAGCTGTACGGCGAATCCATATATAATTTCTTGTGTGGTTAGAAGGCCTTGTATCAATTTGATCGGGAAATAAAACGTATAGGGAAATGGGGTTGCCATGAGAATGGAGTCGAGCGGAGCGGGGAATAGATCTATTGGAATTATCCAGCCGCTTGCAAGAGTTGCGAATGCGAAATAAAAGAAAATTAGACGAGATGCGTCCGTGATCCAGAAGGCGAGTGCTCCGATGATTGAGGTCATGCAGAAGTTGATGAAGTGGGCTGGGAGGAGTGCTAGCATGCCCAGCAATATGTAATTTATATGCATGCTTGAAAAATCAAAGAATGAATAAAATATAAAAAGAGTCAGTACGTTTGAAATGAGCGAAAGAAGAAAACGCACGGAATTTCTCCCGAGTTCAAGTGCATAATAATGAGGAAAAAGTGAGGTTGGTTTTGTCAGCATGTTGACCATATCTCCATTGCGAATATCACCGCTGATGATAAATCCCACATGCGAAAATACGAGATTGCGAAAGACCTGAATGATAAAAAAATAGGTGAGGATTGAGGGGAGCGTGTATGCCCCGATTTGCGCATGGTCTCCGAAAATCGCAATCCAGAGATACAGATATACCGTGAAGTGGATAAACCATGCGATGAGCTGGATGTAGGTTTCTCCGCGATCAATCAATGCATCGAGCCAGGATTGTTTGAGGAGAAGGAGAAACGTGCGGAGATTCATTGTTGTTTTATTCGCCGCCCTAAATATAACTCTCCCACTTGCGGATTTGCCAGCAATTCTTTGCCGCCGCCCTCAAGCCGGTTTTCACCGAGTTCGAGCACATAGCCGCGGTCGGATATTTCTAGCGCCGCTTTTGCGTTTTGTTCCACCATTAACACGGCTGTGCCGTGTGATTTGATTTGGATGAGCATTTCGAATACTTCGCGGATTATTCTCGGCGCGAGCCCGAGTGAGGGTTCATCGAGGAGCAGGAGCGTCGGTTCCAGCATAAGCGCGCGAGCTATGGAAACCATTTGTTGTTCGCCGCCGGAGAGCTGGCGGGTGCGTTGATGGCGCCGCTCACGGAGACGGGGGAAGC
>CAYHQD010000123.1:0-3842 GCA_964358905.1 uncultured Candidatus Peribacteria bacterium | reverse complement strand
AAGGAGACCCAAACTATTCGCACAAGAGATAGGGAAAGTACGCGGGCAAGTTTCCGGGAACTTGTCGAACTAAGCTGTGGCGAATGCTTAAGTGCGTATTGTTTGATCTGTGCGTTTTTGTTAAGCTTCGCGTTGGGCTTATTTTTTGACGGAATATTGCGATGACCGCACTCGAACAAATCAAAGGCATTGTGGAAACCGCACTGCGAAGCAAAAAACTGAAAAGTTTACTGAAAGATGTAGACGTTTCGACGATTCCAGTTGTCGTGGAATACCCGCGCGATCCTTCGCATGGTGATTACGCGACAAATATCGCGATGGCACTTGGAAAACGGCTCGGGAAGAATCCGATGGAGGTGGCGAAGCTGATTGTGGAAGAAATTAAGAAAATGGGGGCGATAGAGACTAATACAAGTGGGGAGGGGAAGGGGGACACTGCTCCGCTTCGCTCCGCAGTCATTGCCGGCCCCGGTTTTATCAATTTCAAAGTGGCAAAGAAAGTAATTATTGATGCGATTGAAAAGTGGAATGCTGAAAAGAAAAATATAATAAAAGATATGGATGCAGGCGCGGACGCTTCGCCATGGCTCGGCGTGCGCGTGATGGTCGAGTTCGCTCATCCGAACACGCACAAAGCATTTCATATCGGACATCTGAGAAATATTTGTCTCGGAGAAGCGCTGGTACGTATTTTGGAATCACAGGGGGCGCACGTATTTCGCGCAAATTATCAGGGGGACATCGGTCCGCATGTGGCGAAGTGTATTTGGGGGATGATGCATATGCCCAGCGACGAGCGGAGCGAAGCGGAGCGAGGCGCTTTCCCCGGCCCCGAGGCGTCGGGAGCTCCCGCACTCGGATTTGAACCCATACATACTGCGGCGCAGGCAAAAAGGCTCGAAGCCGAATATCTCACCACCCCTCAGAGAAAAGTCGAGTACCTCGGTATGGCATACGCGTTTGGGGGCACGGCATTTGAATCTGACAAAGACGGCACGAAGGGCGTGCAAGCGGAAGTGAAAGAGTTGAATATGAAAATTTATAAAAAAGACCCTTCGATCATGCCGCTCTGGGAAATCACTCGCCGTTGGAGCTTGGATTATTTCGATTATATTTATAAGAGGCTCGGCAGTCATTTTGACCATCTCTTTTTCGAAAGCCAGATGTATGAACGGGGAACGGAGATTGTGAGAAAACATATGCAAAGTGATTCTTCTAAAAAGGGCGAAAAGGAAAGGAGGAGGGGGAGGGGGAGGGGAAACGGCAGGGCCGTTTTCGAAGAATCGGACGGAGCCATAGTTTTCAAAGGCGAACCGTACGGACTTCACACGCGCGTCTTCATCACCAAAGAAGGCAATGCCACTTATGAGGGTAAGGAAATGGCGAACGTGGAAACTCAATACGCAACATGGAATTTCGACAAAATCATACACATAGTCGCCAACGAACAATCCGGATATTTCAAAGTTGTGTTCAAGGCGATTGAATTGATCGAGCCTAAATTTGAAGGGAAACAATTCCACGTCGATTATGGAATGGTAAATCTTGCCAGCGGAAAAATGTCTTCGAGAACGGGGGATGTGGTGACAGAGGAACACTTAATCAATGAAGTTGAACGGAAAGTAAGGGAAGTTGTGCTTGTAAATAATACGACGAAAATCGCATTTTCCGAGGACGAAGCGACTGAAACGATTGAAAAAATTGCCATCGCGGCGATTAAATTCACCATGCTCCATGCCGATTCAAAAAAAGACATCGCGTTTGATATGGAACAATCGCTTAGACTCACGGGAGACACCGGCCCCTATCTGCTTTACGGTTACACTCGCATTCATTCAATACTGGAAAAAGTAGGGATGGGGGAGGGGGAGGAAGCCGCCTCGCAGAGCTCGGCGCTGTTCAATGATCTGGATTGGAAACTCGCCAAACAACTGCTCAGATTTGAAGAGGAAGTGACCAAATCTGCGAACGAACTTACGACACATAATTTGACCCATTATCTTCTGGAACTCGTATCGGATTTTTCAAGATGGTATGAAAATAACAGAGTATTTGGAGATAACGTGAAGGAACCGTTGAGATACGCAAGAGGCGAGCTTTTGAAAGGTGTAAAATCAGTTCTCGCAAATGGTTTCTATCTACTCGGTATCGAACCGGTGACGAAAATGTAATATTTTTTATGCAAAAATCCGAACAGGCAGGATCGCAATCCATCATTGTTCTCTATTATTGCATGGACATTCTTTTGCCGTCATTGCTTTTTTTCGGACTTTATGACTCAGTTATATTTCGGCAAGGTCTTATGCATAAAGACGGGTTGGTAATCGCATCCTTTACACTTATCATTCTTATTGCGGCTGTTTTCGGCTACATCCTTTCGCTTGAAAAAATCACATGGAAATCGTTTTGCTCGACTCTATTGGCCAAACTAATTGCAATCGGTCTTGTTTTTTTTGGGAAAGAAACCGGGCAATCTTTCGCAGATATCATCTTACTCTACGTATTTTTCGATCTTACCGCACTGGTCGGAAGCGTTGCATTTTCAATTCTCACATTCAGACTTTTTCTTCCGCGAGAAAGTTCATATCGTAAAGTGAATCCATTCAGTTCTACGGAATTTTGGATAACTTTTATTTTCGGCGGATTAATTGCTGTGTGGCTTTTTGCACTCGAGCGTTTCGGTTTCTCGCTTTACTTGGCAACTCACTCCGATCTCACCGGTTTTCTCGGACTTCTTTTCTTCGCACTCAGCCAAATCCCTCTTTATGTTTCCAGGACAAGATTTATTTTTCGATATTACGCATCATTGTGGAGTAAAACATACACAGGCTGAAGATGGCACTTACCCTTGATTCCACGGGAAGAAATAAGTAGCATGCGTGGCGAGCTCTAAAATAAAGGGGAGAGATGGCTGAGCGGTCGATAGCGGCGGTCTTGAAAACCGTTAGGCCCGCAAGGGTCTCCAGGGTTCGAATCCCTGTCTCTCCGCCAATTTTCACTTTTTGTGAAATCGTAAGAATTAGCCTCGGCGCGTTGCCGAGTAATTTGAATTACACCAGGGCCGTTAAGAATTTATCAGCACTGATACAACGCACCCCATCACGTTCAAAATCCACTCCGCTTTCAAGAAGCACTTGGAATGCGGACAAATCCCTAACCCTCTCTACATCACGTACATCTTCTTTCACCAATCTCTCAACTCTCTCATTATAAAATCTTCTCGTTGTTTTATTATTTTTTTTCATAAAAGGTTCAGGAAATCCTCCATAAGTTAACAACTCATATAGTGTCTTTTTCGAATCATAAAGTATAATTTGGAAGCAACCTTTTTATACTTAGGTAGAAATTGGATGCAATGGAAACTTAAATGTGATACAATACATTACTTTGCCTTATTTTCTTTTTATGATAGAATGTGGTTGTTTATAATTTCCATTATGAAGACAGAGCAATTCACAGTTTATATAGAGCAGGATGAAGACGGAATGTTCATTGGCTCCATTCCGGCGGTTCCCAGTTGTCATGCAGAGGGAAAAACACAAGTTGAGATGTTGAAAAATCTTGATGAGGTTTTGGAGTTATGCCTTCGCAATGTGAACAAGAAAGAAATTATGAAAACAAAATTCATTGGCATTCAAAACCTGGAGCTTTCTCATGCCTAAACTGATTCCCATCAAACCCAAAAAGCTGATCAAAATACTCATCTTCATGGGTTTCGTTGAAAGAGATGCACAGGGTTCACATGTATTTTTCAGACATAAAGATGGGAGAACAACAGTGGTGCCAATCCATAATCGAGAGCTGAGTAAGGGACTGCTTAGGAAAATTTTAAACGACGTTCA
>CAYHQD010000122.1:0-3898 GCA_964358905.1 uncultured Candidatus Peribacteria bacterium | reverse complement strand
TGCCCCCACGCCAAAAATTACCCCGTTCCCCTGCCAACCGCCACAAACACTCTACCCCTCTGCGCATTCGCTTCCTGTGTTTTAAAAGAAGTATAGAGCTGTATACCGAGTACTATGACCACAATAAGACACACAATCATCAAAAAGGGTACAAAAAACTCCCTTCTTTTTTGCTGGCGCCTGCGATAGTAAAGAGAATCCATATAAACAGTTGAATCGCAAGTACTATACGCAAAAAAAACCTATTGTCGCAAGAGGATGTGCGAAGTTTCTACATCCCCATTTCTTTTTTGAGTGCATGAACATCCTTCACCAAGCGCTGATCGTATTTCAGGTAACCGGACATCTTCTCGCAAGCGTGCATCACGGTCGTATGATTACGCCCTCCGAATTCTTCCCCGATGCGTTCAAAAGATTGTTTGAGTTCCTGACGGATGAGGTACATGCAGACTTGGCGCGGAAGCATCACCTCACGCTTACGACAATCACCCATCAATTCCTCGGGAGTGATCTTATAATAACGCGCGACCAATTCTATCGTCTCGGCAACGCCGATCACAGCACGAATCATCTCCTCATCGATATCCGAAGAAGATACGGTATGAATCTCCTTGCGCGGATACAATTTGCGAATCAACTCGGATACGGACTTCACCGTAGGCATCGAATTTTCAAGCTCGGATTGTGCAACGGCCTGTTTGAGCACGCCTTCCAATTCTCGCACTGAATTCTGACAGCTTGACGCGATAAATTCGATCACCTCTAGCGGGATAAGCACTTCATACTCCTGCGCCTTTTGCTGGAGGATCGCGACCCTCGTCTCATAATCCGGCGCCTGCACATCCACGATCATACCCATCTCAAAACGGTTGACGAGACGGTCCTCAAGACCGGCGAGTTCCTTCGGCGCGCGATCCGAAGAAATCACGATCTGCTTATTCATATCGTAGAGTTCGTTGAAGGTATGAAAAAACTCAACTTGCGTACGATCTTTGTTTGCAAGGAACTGGATGTCATCAATGATCAGACAGTCTACATTTCGATACTTGTCTTTAAATTTTTTGGAATCGTATTTTTGGATAGCCTCAACGATTTCATTGGTGAATTTTTCAGATGTAACATACACGACGGTCTTTTCCGGAAAATTTCTGAGGATTTCATTGCCAATTGCCTGCAGAAGATGTGTCTTACCCAGCCCCACCCCTCCATATATAAAGAGCGGGTTATACGTAGAACCCGGGCGCACGGAAACTGCGGAAGCCGCGGCATGAGGCAATCTATTCTCATGCCCTACGACATAATTGCCGAGCGTATAACGCGGATTCAGGCATTTGCTGGAAATCCCCTCGATAAGTTTAATCTCGTTCTTATTCGGCAACTTACGTGGTTTCTTCAAATTCGCGCCGATATGTTTCACGTCTATTTTATGCGCATGATCGGTGGCTGTGAGAGAAGAATGCACCTCGATCTTCACTTCACTGACGGTTCCATCCAACTCTTTCGCGAGTTCGAGGAGCGTATCGGCGTACTTTTGCAAAATCCAATCTTGGGCAAAAGGATTTGGCACCCCGATGGTGATCACCCCATTCTCAAATTTCAATATGGCCGTATCCTGAAACCACGTGATAAAGTGTGCGCGCTTGATACGCGGCTGCAAACTCTCCAGAAGCTGTGTCCACAGTTCTTTGTGATTCATATGAGGGAATTTCTTCAGGGTTGGACTTCGCATTTTAGTGGGAGACATTTACTTTTGCAAGCCATATACCGCATGATAGAAAAACAGCTCCCAAAGCCAAATTGTATCACTAAAAATGACAATAAAAAAATATAATCAGCTTCCTCGCAATTGAATGATTATCCTCTCTTCAACCAAGAATTAAACCTTCGTAAAAGAGCGACTAAACCAAAAATTTGTCTTAGCGCTTCCGGTCCATCAACCGGAGCCAATACCGCAGTATTTTTTCAACTGTGGGAACGCGGGTATCCACCTCACCCACCGCAGGCATTCGCTCAGCCGTTAGTGCAGTAGTATCAACTGTTGACCATTCCTCACCATTACCCTCATCTTTTTCTGGAAATACATATTCGCCACATCTTTCAAAAATGCTTGGAGCGTTTATTATTTTACCATGTACTTCGGCACCAAAATCTACCGCTTTAACATCGAGCCTCACACCTATCTCAGTTAAAAGAAGTAAGTGAATACCGAGTTTTTTTTCGTCCTCAATAGTTGGACAACCGATTACCGCAATCTTATCTCCTTTCAACAAAAGCACCGGCTGACCGCCAACAGTGGGTAGAGAGCCATTATCAGTAACCTCAATTTGCTTATAAAACGAGACATCTTTTAATTTAACCATACGGACAATTTAAATTGTACAAGATACAAGATAGGATCGTACAACAAACTATGTAGATATTGCAAGCGTTTTCACATCCGCCTACCCCGATATCAATCGGGAGATGTCGTTCCACGTGATGAGCACTATAATAAGGAGGAGAATTGCAAAACCTAGGGCGTGCACCATCGCTTCGAATTTGTGACCGACTTTGCGACCGATTACGGCCTCAATGACGATAAATGCAAAACGTCCGCCGTCGAGTGCGGGAAAAGGGAGCACGTTCAGAACTCCAAGACTGAGAGAGAGTATGGCCATAAAACGCACCAGATCCATAAATCCATTCTGTACGGAAAGATACGTCATCTGCGCAATACCCACGGGACCCGCCACCTCGGTTGGAATATCTCCAGAGCTAAATACCCCCGCGAACACACGTCCGATCATGCCCGCCGTAAGTACGGAAACCTCTTTGATTTCGACAAGAGCTTTAATTGGAGCTCCAAATATTGTCGCCCTCTCCTTCTCCACTTTTATCACCGACATCGGCTTATAAGTTTCGTACAGAGTGAGGTCCAGACCGTTGGTCATGACGACTGGGCTTAAGGCAACGCCGATTCTACCCTGATCCGGAATTATATTGACTTTTATTTCCTCCGCTTCTTGTCCACTTCCGCGTTTAAACACATAATCTATACCATTGAGAGAAGGTGTTTCTTCCGTCACCTGTTTCACCTGCTCGGGTTGAAATACGAGCGTACCCGCAATACTTACAAATTCATCTCCCACCCGCACCCCCATCTTCGCCGCCGGGGAATCAGCCAGCACTTTATCCACACGCGTACGGACAAAAGGAGTATCTTCCAACGTAAATCGCTCTATGCGTGAATTTCTCATCACATCAAACGTAGGAATCCCTCCTGAATAAAGGAGATCAAAAAAATGCGATCGACCCATCACCACCTTGTCATTCACTCGTAAAATTTCATCGCCGGTCTGGAGTCTAAGCACAGTGGAAGGTTGTGTAACCACGAGACGCGGAATACTCGTATTGGTGAAAAATTTCGTATCTTTCCAATTCTGCATGGAAAATTTCTTGACGGTATCTATCGAACCTTTGCCTATCGCATAAGAATCAATTTTACCTTCTGTATTTTCATTAAAATGCCTGATCCTCACACTGAAATCACCTTCTGCGCGTAGCGTGTCCCCCGCATTTATATTTTTCACAAATTCTTCCAGGTTATCAATTTCTCCGATCGGTGTTTTATTGATGGCGAGAATATAATCTCCCGGTGTCACCTTTTCGACCGGAGACTTCTTCACCACCATATAGGGACTTAGTTCGATCTTGCCCTCCTTCACGTATCCTTCGAACTGTTCGTAGTCGACGATAAGCGGCTCGATACCAACCAGGAAACCGACTATGAGAAGCACCCACGCGAGCAAAAAATTCATCGCCACTCCTCCGAGCACGACTTTGGTGCGTTCCCAAAGGGATTTGGTAACAAAACTTTCTGAAGATTTGAGGGCGCCTTTTTCATTCGGATCTTCGCCGT
>CAYHQD010000121.1:0-3912 GCA_964358905.1 uncultured Candidatus Peribacteria bacterium | reverse complement strand
ACTCCCCCTTCCCTCCTACCCACAGACTTCACCATAGAGCTTTATAGTGAGCCGAAGGAGGGGTTTCATGGGGCGGCGGTCGCGGACCGCGCAAGGGGCGGGGTTGAAGGAACGATGCGGCTCAATTGCAATCTGATGGAAGGACGATTTCGGGAGGTATATTATCACGAATTGGGTCACCTTATATACATGGCACTGCCGGAGAACGCCAAAGTACCATTTGAGAAACGCGACCCCGTGTATGCGCGAAACGGCGCTCCTAATTACATTACGGAGTACGCGACCACCAACGCGAATGAAGACTTTGCAGACTCGTTTATGATGTATATGACTCGCAGGGGCGTTTTTGGGAAGAAGGCGATGAGATCCGAGGTGTTGAGAGTAAAGTATGAATCCATGGAGGCCTCGTAAGTATTCTTTACATCACCCATTGACAATATATCTTACATACGCTAGCATGTGAATGAATTAAATTCACCGCATATGCTTGCACAATTCATACGGAATCAAAGAAAACGACATAACCTTTCGCAAGAATATCTTGCGAAGCAACTTGGGATTTCGAGACCAACGTACCTGCAGACCGAGCGCGGAGAGCGCGAGGTGACCGTTTTCGAAGCCGCTAAACTTGCTGAAATTTTCGGTATGACGCTTGAAGATTTTATTAACGAATCAGAACCTATTGAACCAAAGGTTATCGTAGAAAAGGAAGAGATGGCTGCACCGCAGGATCTAAAAATCCGTATCACTCGGAAAAATCTTAATAAATTCAAACAAGTTCTTCTTTATGTACTGGGAAAAGTCGGCGGCAAGCCGAATGTGGGTGAAACTGTCCTCAATAAGCTCTTGTACTTCATTGATTTCGACTACTACGAAAAATTTGAAGAAAACCTGATGGGGGCAACTTATATCAAAAACCATCACGGCCCAACTCCCGTCGAGTTGAAAGTCGTTATGGAGAGCATGAAAAAAGACGGGATGATTGAAGAAGTGAAAAGCAAATATTTCACTCATGATCAGAAGAAATTTCTTGCGTTGAAAAAAGCGGATTTATCCATCTTGAGCGGCCGCGAAATCGAGCATATTGACGAGGTGTTGGCGCGCCTTGCGGACAAAAATGCACATGAAATCAGTGAGTATTCACACCATGATGTTCCCTGGCTGACACGTGAAATCGGTGAAGCGCTTTCGTATGAAAGCGTCTTTTATCGCGATGAAAAATATTCCGTGAGAAATTACGACGATGCGCTTTAACGAACTGCCCGAATTTTCAAAAGAATTTAAACGGCTTTCTAAAAAGTACTTGTCACTGGAAGCCGATGTGGATGAGTTTAAGCATGTAGTGGCGATGATTCCTCTCGGCACCGGCAAACATTTCCATGTCATCACCGGAGACAGGGGTATCGCGATTGTAAAAGCACGACTGTTTTGCAGATATCTCAAAGGTTCTTCCTTACGAATCATTTACGCATATAGCAAGGAGAGAGCAACCATCGAGTTTATCGAGCTTTATTTCAAGGGTAATAAGGAAAACGAAGATCGCGGGCGCATCAAGCGGTATTTGGCAATGCTCTAAGTCCCTCACATAATACGATTTTACAAATGTGCCTGATACTCCTTTGACTTCGCATATGACCCAAGACTTAGCACGAGCGCCGTCAGTTTTTTCATACCGTATTTTTTTGCCCATTTTTTCATTAATTTCCAGTCCAGAGTATCTAGCTCATCAAATCTTTCGGCCTGCCAACATGAAAATGCTGGTTCGAATTTACGGGAATTGAGATAAAGATAGTCCAACAAGGCTTTCTCAGGCGTCGCGATCCATGCCCCATTTTTGTCCTTCTCCACTCCAAAAAAAAGATCCGGGGGTAGATGACGATAGCTGAAGATTCCAAACTCATTCGTATATTCCTGTGTTTTTTTTGAAGTGACCAGAGTGAATGCAACCGTGCTCTCCGGAATGAGAGCACTTAAAGATAACACCGATTCAAGACTGAGATACGAGGGAGAGACCATGTTTTGCGCGATTACAAGAACATGTGGGTGAGCATCGAGAAATGTATAACAATTCCGTTTGAGCCGAATCAGTTTTTTCTCCTTACACAGGCGAGATAGTTGCACTCTTACAGAAGATGGTGACTCCTTGAAGTAATTTTGCAATTCTTCCACTCTAAATGTACGGTGATGAAATGGTTTTAGTTCTTCAGCTTTCATGCGGTTCTTTTTAAGTGCGTAGATAGAAGTGCCAGTGTATCCGGGATGTAACGAGTTAACCATTCCTCAAACGATTTTTCGTCCATTATAATGAATCTTTCAAGATCGCTACGTAGAAGTGCAATATCAAGATGTTCCACTTTTTCACCTACACTTTTGAAAAGCTCAGATTTATTTCTGTATCCCGGCAGTCCTTGTTGCATACAATTTGCATTTAGATAGGCAAGATTGACTGAAAGCCCTGGAGAACGCTGGAGATACCACTGCAAATCATAGAAATCTCTTCCTTTTTGATATTCGCGCAGAAGCACAGCAGTCAACTTACCTGCGAATGTGGTATTTAGATCATGGGTACTAATCATATAATCTCCAGCCATACTCCGGTATGTTTTTCTCTCAAGAGTTGCATTACCCGGTGGATTTGTATCAAGTTCGATTTTAATTTTGATCGTTTGTGATTCCAGAGGCGAAATGCCAAGATCGAAGAGAATTTGAGCAAAGGAAAGCATGATTTTGACTACATTTCGATTCGTATTCAGTTTGCTGGTCATATTAAATCCAGTGACTTTTTCCGAGAATGTGCGTGTGATTCCTTCGTGAAATTTTTCTGCAGGAAAGTCGGCATTCGGCTTATCAAGGGCTAGATCAATATCTTCCGAAAAACGATTAATACCGTATGAAAGACGTAGTAACGTGCCGCCCATGAAATAAATGGGGTATACCGTCTTCGTATAGAGTGCTTGTAGGACAAGGTATTGCAATTCCTCTCTTAGATATTGAAAAAGTAGTTGTGCATCTTTAATACCATGATATTTCTCCTGAAATGCTTTGAGAAAAAGGATATAGTTCATTTCCATAAATTAACAAATATGTATATTTACAGAAACAGTATACGTCGTGCATACCACTTCGTCAAGGTAATGCTGTTTCTACAAGATGCGTCCGATCTGAAACTCAATATACTTTGCTGTGAGCCCCAATATCGATAAAGGTGAAAATGATAACTGTTTTTCCATTTGCTATCTCTCTTCTATAAATCGCTCTAATATCGTGAGCGACAGTGAATGACCATTTTCCCTCGCGTTCACCTTTCAGTTCATGAGTCCTCAGCAACGGGTGAAATTCATCATCCAAAAACAGTTCAAGTTGTTTTATAAACTTGAGTCGCAATTTCGCGTTTAGCTTTAAAAAGGCTTTTTCGAATCCTTTTGTGCGTCGGACGATTTTTCTCATCGTGCCAAGGCTTTAAAGCTCGCCATACAGGCTTTTTTACCTTCTTCGGTAGATACATCAAATGAAGCGGTGATCTCGTCGTCCGCATCCAAAAGACCGAATTTCAGCTTGTTTTCATTGTATGCCTTTATCGCCTGGTGAATAACGAAGGTGAGTGTAATCCCATCGGCTTTGGCTTTGGTTTGCGCTTGTTTCTTTAACTCTTCCGGCATTTTTATAGTTAGATTGTTCATAGCAATTTATTTATCTGCACATATTTTACACTTACGATGCGTTTTTCGCAATCCTAAAATGAGTCAAAATGGGCATAGCGCTAAAAATTGACCGCTCCTAATTCCACCCCACTTCCGCTTCGATTTCGGCGGAAGGGTCGTCGCTTTGGCAGGTAAGTTGGCAAGCGAGGCGGTGGGCGCCTTCGGCGCCCATCATCATTTCATTATCATTGATAGGAGGAAGATTCGCCTT
>CAYHQD010000120.1:0-3922 GCA_964358905.1 uncultured Candidatus Peribacteria bacterium | reverse complement strand
CATCATTATGGGTGTCGTTGATCGGGCCGATCTCATCGAAGGACTGGATGACGTAGTTGGGCGGCGCCTGGTCGCAGATGCACTTGACGACGGCATTGATGTCGTCGTCGCGGATGAAGGCGCCGAGTTCCAGATTTTCTTCGACTGTCATGGATTTGAAAATACTTCTTCCCTGCGGTACGTAACAGATGCCGCGTTCTACGATATCCTCGGTGCGCACTTTCGTCAGATCTTCGTTGTAAAAGGTGATTGATCCGTGATGGATGCGCGTGATGCCGAATATGCTGCGGAGGATCGTGGATTTTCCGGCGCCGTTGGGTCCGATGATGGTGACGACTTCACCTTCTTTCACTTCGAGCGAGACTCTTTTTATGATTTCAGGTCCTTTGTCGTAACCTGCGGTGAGTTGTTCGATTTTGAGCATAATATGATATTATCGCTTAGAAATGATGGCTCAAACTTCGTCAACCGCCAAGATATGTGGAAAGCACTTTTTCGTTTTTTTGTATTTCACTCGGTGTACCTTCTGCGATCACGTGTCCGAAGTCGAGTGCGATGATGCGATGCGAAATATTCATGATAAATCCCATGTCGTGTTCTATGATGAGAAAGGTCTTGCCTTCCCGGTGGAGTCCTTTTATGAGGTCTACCACACTGCGTAGCATGGTGGGATTGACTCCCGCCGCCGGTTCGTCGAGCAGGATCAGTTCACCTTCGCAGGCGATGCGGCAGATTATTTCGAGCAATTTTTGCTGACCGTACGACACTTCTTTCGCCTTGTGATTCGTTTTTGCGTTGAGTCCCACGCGTCGCAAATACTCATGCGCTTTCGCGGTGAGGTACTCGTGTTCCTTCGAGTGATTTTTCCAGAATTTCCAGAGCGACTGGACGTTGCCTTTCAGTGAGACGAGCACATTTTCGAGGACGGTGAGTTCGGGGAACAATCGTATGACTTGAAACGTGCGCGCGATACCTTTTTTCGCGCGAAGAAATGTCGGCAGTTTCGTCACGTTTTCTCCTTCGAAATGAATTTCGCCGCTGTCGACGGGAATAACGCCGGTGAGGAGGTTGAAAAGTGTCGTTTTGCCGGCTCCGTTGGGGCCGATCAGTCCCACGATCGTATTCGCTTCGATATCGAAACTGCAATCACGTACGGCATGGAGTCCGCCGAAATGTTTGTTTACGTTTTTTACTTCGAGAATATTCATGGGTTATACCGTTACCGGGTGAATCTATACAAACAGTCTTGCTTTGCTATGCAGTGGGAGGGAGTTCAACCTTCAGGGCCTTGCGGCCGATCAATCCCTGCGGACGGAGTAGCATGAGGAGGATGAAGAGTACCGCATATATCAGCATGCGCAGTGAGCCGAGGACGGAGTCGGGTAGGTCGAGAAAACGCAGGGGTTCGAAGATGACGTAGATGGCGACGGTGCCAAGAATTCCCCCGCCCCAGAATGATCCTTTGCCACCGAGGAGCACCATGAGGAGAATGAGAATCACCGCCGGAAGGCCGTAGTCTTCGGGTGTGATGATCGAGAGATATGATACGAAAAGCGCGCCGGCAAGTCCCGCGAAAAACGCCGAGACGGCCATCACTTCCATTTTTATTCTCACCGTACTTCGTCCCGTGGTTTCGACTGCGATTTCATCTTCGCGCAGCGCTTCCAGGAGGAGGCCGTAAGGTGATGAAATGATGCGATGCATAAGATAATGACCGATGATGACGACGACGAGGGTGAATATCAGGAATCCGAGCGGATGATAAAGTTCAAAACCGAAGAACGAAGGGCGCGGGACGCCGAGGAGTCCCCGCGAACCGTTGGTTAGATCGATCCAATTAAGTTCGATGGATTTTGCGATTTCCGTGAAGCCGTAGGAGATGATGACGAGGTAGGGGCCTTTGAAAGGCAGGGTGATTTTTCCGAGGAACACGCCAGCGATCAGCGCCATAATTCCTCCCGCAAGCATGGCTATCAAAAAAGGCCAGTCCGCTTTTACGGCCAGCAGGCCGAAGGTATACGCGCCGATTCCCATGAATGCAATATGCGCGAGGTGAAACTGCCCCGCAAATCCGAGCACGAGGTTGTAACTCTGGGTTAAGAGGGTGAAAATTGCGATAATGGTGAGGAGACCGATGATATAGTCCATAAATTATTCTTTATCAGTTCCTTCGGATTTTGAGATACCGAATAATCCGCGCGGACGGATCAGCATGATTATGATGAGGATGAAAAACGCGATCGAATCTTTGTAGCCCGTAGAGACGATATCGAGTCCAGGGAGAATGTTTTCGCCGAGTCCGATGATAAATCCTCCGAGGAGCGCCCCCGGCAAACTTCCGACTCCTCCGAAGATAATCGCCGCGAATGCTTTGATGCCCACGGTGACTCCGCGTGTGGGGAGGAGGTAGTTTTCGTAGCCGATGAGTATGCCCGCGATGCAGGCGAGTATGGCGCTTATGGCAAATACGACTTTGATGTAGCGATTGACGTTGATGCCGAGAATTTCGGCCACCATGCGATTGTCTGACACCGCACGTATGGCTTTCCCAATTTTTGTGTATTTGAGAAAGAGAAACAGTGCGAGGATTGAGATGAGGCTGAGTCCGATGATGAGAAGTTGGTTGCTTGTCACGCGCGCCATGCCGCTGAGTATTGGGATGCCTTCGGAAATTTCCGTCGTAAAAGTGCGCAGATTGCTTTTGAAAATAATGTCGAGGAGCGAGCGCAGGGCGAATGCCACGCCCACGGAGATAATGAGCGGAGTCATGGGATCGGCATTTCTAACCGGACGAAATGTCGTTCGCTCGAGCACCAGGGCAATGATAACGAGACTCGCCACCGCAAGCGGGACTGACACGAACCACGGGATACCGAGGAGAACGAGAAATACGAAGTAGAGGTATGCGCCCACGATGATCATATCGCCGTACGCGAAGTTTACGAATCCCAGTACGCCGAAGATTAAGGTAAGTCCGAGCGCCGCCAACGCATAGATGGAACCGGCAATGATTCCATTGATGATGAGTTGAGGAAGGATGTCCATGCTATTTTACATAGGGAACCACTTTGCCGTTTTCAAATGTATAAATACCGACCTCTTTTGCGATGGATTCTCCCTGTGCGTCAAAAGTTATCGTGCCTGAAGCTCCGGGATAGTCCTTGACGCTGTAGAGATAGGTCTTTATCGCTGCCGTATCCGTGCCCACCGCTTTTACTGCCTGCGCGAGGAGGCGGGCGACATCGTACCCTTCTGAAGCGTACGTGGAAGGATCTTTTGTATAGGTCACCTTGTATCTCTCGATAAATTTCGCACCTTGTTCATCGGTATTGTCTTTGCCTGCCAGTGCCAGAATGGTACCGGGATAATCTTGTACCGCGGTTGCAACTTCATCGCCTTTTATCGCATCTCCTCCGACTACGGTCCAGTCACCCATGCCGAGTTCTTTCATCTGTTTGGCCATGACCATAAATTCCGGGCCGAAGGTGGGCGCATAGAGCGCTTCCGCGCCGCTGTTTCTGATCTTCGTCAGTTGCGTCTTTACGTCCGTGGCGTTCGGTTCATGAACTTCGGTAGTGGTGATTTCACCTCCGAGTGCGGTGAATTCCGCCGTAAATACCTCTAATAGACCTTGTCCCCATGCATCGTTTTTTGCATTGATCGCGACTTTTTTAAATCCGAGGTCGTTAAACATGAGTTTTGCGGCAACTACTCCCTGAAATGAATCTGAGGGAGGAGTGCGGAAGATATATTCTCCCGCATCTGCGATATCGGGATTGGTTGCTGAGGGACTGATAATAAGGATTTGATCTTTTTCGGCGAGCGGCGCGACTGCAAGGAGCGCCGAGGAGCATACCGGTCCCGCAAAAATTCTCACACCTTCCGCTTTGAGTTTATTGAAGGCGTTTACCGCGCTTTTTGG
>CAYHQD010000119.1:0-3932 GCA_964358905.1 uncultured Candidatus Peribacteria bacterium | reverse complement strand
CTCGCTTATTTCTCAAACTTCAAAATCTCTCCCGACTTAAACGCCCCACCGCTCACCAGCGTCACTTTGTTTGAAGTGTTTACCGTTCCCGCCACTTGCGCGGGGATGCCGAGCGCGGCGGCGCGCTCGAGCACGAGCGGGACGTCGCGGTCATCCACGATCACGCACATGCCGTTGCCCATGTTCCAAACTTCGTAGGCTTCTTCGTCCGAAACGTTTCCCATGCGTTGTAATTTTTTCATCATATCGTGCGCGGGGAAAAGATTGTCGAGGTGAATGCCAAGGCCTGCGGCCTTCAGCACACGCGGAAGATTGCCCGGAAGACCGCCGCCCGTGATATGCGTGACCCCATGTAGATCCACCTTGGATGGCTGTTTAAATCGTCCATGCAAATCCATGATGAGAGAATAGAAAATACGTGAAGGAGTTAATACCATTTCACCCCATGATTTCTCCCCGGGTTTATCCAAGATTCCCTTTGAATGACCGCCATCCGAACCATCTTCGGAGTAAGGACGCAGATAGGCATGCTCACCGAGCGCCTTCGTAAGAACATGCCGCACGAGCGAAAATCCGTTGGAACGAAATCCCGCAGACTGAAGTGCGATCACTTTGTCACCCACCTTCACTTTCTCCCCCGTAATTAATTTATGTTTCTCCACAATTCCCACCGATGTCGCATTCCAAATGCCGTGATTCACCATAGTATTCAACTCTGCAATCTCACCTCCGGGGATCACCACTTTGTGTTCCAGACAGGCGTTTTTCAAACCCTCCATCATTTCGCCGATTCTTTGCGCATCAACTTTTTTCACATCCATCGTGTTACTGCATGTCAGCACCTCCGCGCCCACACACGCTCCATCGTCAATTACCATCGCCAGTAAATCGTAACCGAGCGTATCAAATTTGCCCACCGCCTCGGCGATGATCTCTTTTGATCCAACCCCGTCATCGTTTTGAACAAGAAAAAAATCACCCATATCCAGACAACCGGCGAATCCGCCGTCGCTCACCACAGGTTCGCCGATCATGCCTTTTCGGCCGATGAAAGTGGCTTTGGCCGCGCCGTAGGCGACAGCCGAGGCGCGATCTCCCTCCGTCATATTTACTCCCGACTGCTCGTACGTTGACATATTTTTTCAGAATTAATTAGCGTGCGAATTCTAGGCGTTACGCGAAACAAGCTCAAGCTATTTTGTCGATTTCCATAAAATTTCAAATATACTTGCCAGTGTTTGATAAATAGCCTTCGAATCTATCACCACGCCAAACATTTCATTCTTCACATATGACATAAATCCTATTTTCTCTTCTCCATATAGAAGAATTTCTATGTGATTCTCATTTCTTGGAAAATCAATCGTTTTATGCTCGACTTTTTGCCGATACTCCTTAAGAACTATTTCGTTTGTTTTATTACGAGGCATAAGAAGTCTGAGATGAGTTTTTCTTTTTTCTCTCTCCGGTGCTACTTTTTTTCTTATATATGCATATACTTCTTTTGGCATTAATTCGTAGTCTATAAAGCCCATATAATCGTTTTTACTGCAGGCCGCATCAAAAAGGATTTGCTTAATACCATCAATTCCTTCGAAGAATTGAATGCGCGGCTTTATTGGAGATTTGTAACCCAACTCAATAAGTTGCGGCAAAATTGATTTTGCCAATTCGGCCGAATTTTGGAAGCGTTCTACAAGCAAATGCGGAGACAGAGCGGAAATATATTGCAACCCTTTTTTTTGAGTCATATGTATCAATCCCTTTTTCTTCAAAGATTCGGTGAGACTGTAGACCGTTGATCGTTTCAAGTGCGCCCTCTCCGCCACGCGTGAAAGTGAAATTTCACCCGCTTCCAATGTTGAAATATACAATTTCGCTTCTTTTTCCGTGAGGCCGTTTTCTATAAGGATCTCCTCTATCATGTATTCATCTTACCTTATTTTGCCGAAAGTTTCGACATAATTTTATGGCTTAAATAAGCTGTTTTTTATTTATCTAATATCTTGCTGTTTGCTATATCGTCGTAATTTGGTCATACTAACCCCCTACTATTTATTATTCTAATCATATGGAATCTAAGCATGAAGTACGTATTAGTCCTGATGACATCGCATACGTCGCACTTCCCCTCTTGCGTGATATTCAATTTGAACGAAAACGGCGCGATGAAAACGGAAATATAACACTCATAAGAAGCTCTAATGGTGAGAGGATTTTACGTCCGCTTGATGAATTCGTGGAAAATTGTCTTATGAAAGTAAGAGAAAATATTATGTGCTGGAGATTCGTTGTAATCCAAAAAACCGACGACAGCATGTTGATCGTGCTTAGCCCAGCAACTGATAATGTATGGGATACGCTGGTAACTGACAATACAAGTGATAAATTTATAGGTATGGCGGAAAATGGTATGTGGGACTACAGTGTGTCGCGATCAATACGAAGAGATAAACAGTATCATTCACGGTGCAATCCTATGGGGCATTTTATAGTCAAAAACGTAGTAAGAGAGTTCTTAAATACAGAAATATGTAGCAATTCAAAACAATTAGAAGATGTGGTGAGGCGAGCGAAACTGTTTGATGAAGCGAAATGGTTTATTAAATAACTTTTTCGCCTCTATTCACTCGCTACCAATGGATTGAATTACACACCACTCAGCCTCTCCAGCGCCTCCACGTACCCCTCTTTTTCAAGTGCTTGCACTTTGGCTTTTAAAGTGATGATGGTTTCGTCGGAAGTAATGGGACACTTTTTTTTGCTTATTTCAAATATTCCCAAAAATCCTCTACGGAAAAACTGGGGTCTTTTAAAATTGTTAATTTGACTTGGGATTTTAATACGGTATACTGTAAATAATCAATTAAACCATATTAAGCATTTTATATGCCTTACCTATCACCGATAGTAACAAATCGTCTGGAAGAGAAGCTTGCTAAGCTCAATCGACTTCGTCCGCTGCCAAAATCCGCAGTACAAAAACTGAAGGAGAAATTCCAAATAGAAATGACATATAACTCAAATGCCATAGAAGGTAATTCTTTAACCTTAAAAGAGACGTTTTTAGTTATTAATGAAGGTATAACGGTAAAGGGAAAGTCCTTGAAGGATCATTTAGAAGTAAAAGATCATCATACGGCGCTTGAATATTTATACGATTTGATTGATATAAATAAAAAACACACCGTTTCCGAAATGCTCATAAAAAATTTGCACCAAATTATTCTACAAACAATAGACAGAGAGTGGGCGGGTAAATACAGAAACGCAAATGTAATTATTGGAGGAGCTAAGCATACTCCGCCAGATGCATTGCAGGTACCAAATCAAATGAGAGACTTAATTATTTGGCTGAATTCAAAAAAGAATCAGCTGAATATTGTTGAACTTTCAGCATTACTTCATCATAAAGTAGTCTATATCCATCCATTTTTTGATGGTAACGGAAGAACAGCACGCCTCACAATGAATTTATTTTTGATGCAGGCCGGATACCCGTTGGTTGTGATTATGAAAACCGATAGGAAAAAGTATTATGATGTTCTTGGTAAGGCCGATAGTGGCCAATATGAACCGCTTGTGAAATTTATTGCTCAATCCGTAGAGCGGTCGCTTGATATCTATCTAAAAACACTTACTCCCGCAACAACAAAGCAAGAGAATTTTGTATCGCTGACCTCAATATCAAAAATCACTCCATTTTCCGCAAAGTATCTGAACTTACTTGCAAGACAAGGTAAGTTGGAGGCATATAAAGAAGGGAGAAATTGGCTAACCTCCAAAGAATCCATCGAGCGTTACATTAAAAATAGAAAAAGACAGCGTGTAATTGCGAAATAGAATTTTGCAATAGCTACTAACCAAATATGTATGCGGGACTTAAAGGTAAAGACGCACTCAGCTTCTCAAGCGCCTCCACATATCCTTCT
>CAYHQD010000118.1:0-3946 GCA_964358905.1 uncultured Candidatus Peribacteria bacterium | reverse complement strand
TAGTAGCATAGTGCTATGCTAGTCAACTATATTTGAGGTTATATACCCGCAAATTTGTATTTTCACAACCCTTCGTGTAGGATGCCCGCGTCTTTGATAGAATTTACTAAACGGGCCTTATGAAAATAGGAATTGATCTGCGGATGTATTCTTCTTCGTTCACGGGGATAGGGCGGTACTGCTATGAGTTAGTGGAACATCTGCTTGAAATTGATCGGGAAAATTCGTATGTGTTTTTTTTGAATAAACCGGAGTACACGGAATTTGCAAAAAAGAAAAAAGAGCTACTGGTAAGCGGGAGGGAGGCGCAGACGTTCAAGGCGGTTAAGGTGAACGCGAATCATTACTCTTTCGCCGAACAAACTTCATTCCTCAAGACGCTCTACGAAGAAAAGTTGGACCTGATGCACTTCACTCATTTCAATGCGCCGCTTTTTTACCTTCGCCCCTGCATTGTCACCGTTCATGATCTGACTCTTTCGTTTTTCCCTGGGAAAAAGATGACCAATTGGTACCATCGTTTCGGCTACCACGCTGTGCTGAAAAGTATCGTGAAGCGCGCGCGAAAAATTATCACCGTATCGAAGTACACCGAGATTGATCTGCACCGACTTTTCGATTTCACCAGAGGCAAAACCGCTACTGTATATGAGGCGGTCGGCGATGAATTTCACAAATTGCCGATGGAGCGAGTGGCGGGAACCATGAAAAAATACGGCATTGATAAAGAATATATTCTCTACACTGGCGTACATCGCGATCACAAAAATATCGTTGGACTCATCGGCGCTATTGCACTTCTCATCCAAACCTACGGATATGCCGGCTCCCTTATCATCACCGGCAAGCCCGATCCATTCTATCCGGAAGTGGAAGAAACGATTAAAAAATTGAAACTGGAATCCTCGGTGAAATTAATAGGACTCGTGCCTGAAGAAGATTTGGTGGCGCTCTACAACGGCGCATCGGTGTATGCATACCCTTCATTTTATGAAGGATTCGGCCTGCCAGCTCTGGAAGCCTTCGCGTGCGGCACTCCCGTTTGCGCATCGAAAAGCTCCTGCCTTCCGGAGATCTGCGAAGAGGCCGCGCATTATTTCGACCCGAAAAACATAGATGAAATGGCTTTGAAGTTACACGAAACTCTCACGGATGAACGACTGCGGGGGCAACTAATTGAGAGGGGGAGAGAACGACTGGTGTCGTTCTCCTGGGCAAAAATGGCTGAAGAAACGTTGAAAATATATCGTGACGCCATAACAGGGTGACCTTTATAATATTTCGCACTAAAGTACGTACGCATGGGCTTCATAGATTTCAGAGAGGCGTTTACAAAAGTGGCGCGGACTCACGGGATGGGGGAGACGGTGAATTCCAGTATCGTGTGTCATCAGGCGCGGGAGCTGATGCAGGAGTTGATGCCGATGGGCGGGTTTGAAGTGAAGAGTTTCAATAAAGGCACACTGCTTATAGCGTTCGAAAGCTCTTCTGCGTTAACGCATTTTTCTCATCTGAAAAAAGGCTTTTCGGAGCGGCTACGGGGACTGCTCATCACCTCTTTTCACGGAGAGAGCGCCGTACCGGAGATCGAACTGAAGCTAGTGATAAGATAGCAACGCGCTCCCTTCGTTCGCGCGTTCGCTCGCGCATTCGCTTGACTTTGTGTATGTCCATTACTAGAATGCACTGGCTTTTTCAGCTATAATCTAACTTTTTATCACGTGCTCGTTATTCGACTCCGCCGTACAGGACAGGTCAATCAGGCGACATTTGATGTAGTGGTTGCCGAAAAAACCTCCGCAGTAAAAGGCAAATTTCTCGAATTGGTGGGGGCGTACAGTCCCGTCATAAAAGGCAAACCGTTCTCCTTTAAGAAAGATCGTATCGAATACTGGATCTCAAAAGGAGCTCACCCAAGCGACACCATGGCCGCACTCTTGAAAAAGGCCGGTATGAGCGGTATGGAAAAGTTTATGGAACTGAGAAATAAGAAGAAGAACAAGAAAGGAGAGCAGCCTGCTGCTGCTCCAGTAGCTGCGCCTGCGGCGAAAAAAGAGGAGGCAGCTTCCGAAAAAGCCGCTGAGTAACATAAAATACCTACCCCCGACAAGTCGGGGTTACTATATTTTAATATCTCTCTATGGACGATGCAGTTACGACCCAAGATCAGACTCAAGGAAGAGACAAGGATTTTGTCGAGTTTGTCATAAAACAGCTCGTTGAAAATGTTGATGCGGTAAAGGTGGACCGCCGTGTGGATGAGCTCGGTGTATTTATCACCGTGCAAGTTGCAAAAGAGGATATGGGTAAATTGATCGGAAAGGATGGTAAGACTATAGATGGTCTCCGCACTCTTGTACGTGTCATCGGCGCAAAAGAGGGCAATCGAGTAAATCTCAAGGTGGTGGAACCGGAAGGTGGAGCAACCCAGTTCTAATGAACGCCTTTGCATTTCGCTTGTATTGAGTTACACTTGAAACGGTTTTATTAATTCCACCACTATGTTCAACGTCCTACTTGCGACCGGCTCGATTGTAGAGGCCGCGCAGCAATACGATACCATCGAAGTCATCAATAAGCTGATCGCGTATGCCATCCTCGTCGCCGGAGTTCTTTGCGTGGCATTCATCTTTTTCGGAGGTATTTCGTTTATTCTTTCAGGGGGAGATGAGGGAAAAATCAAGCAGGCCGTCGGCACAATTCGTTATGCCATTATAGGACTTGTCATCACCGTACTCGCCGTATTTATCGTCAGCGTAGTTGGCAAGGCACTCGGACTGAATGTCATCAAGTATATCAACTTTTCCGACATAGTTGAGACGGTGAAGAGTATTTCGGGAAGCGCCGAAGAAAATACCTCGCTGGATTAGGGAGCGAGAAAACTAACCAAGGGATTGCTTGGCATCTCGGATAATGTTCTTCCAATCATAAGGGAAGTTGTAGTTTTCGAGAGCTCTAACTATCGCCGTATACATACTCCAACTTGAGAAATCGGCGAATGTGAATGCATTTCCATTCTCACTCGGAGCTTCGTAGTTTTTCAGAAACGGTACGCTCGCGTGCGCAATAGGCACCGCACTCTGCGAAACGGCCCTTTTTACCAACGCCTTCGACGGATGCTCGGAGAGAAAAAGCACCATATGGGCAAATGTAAAAAACTGTTCGATATGATCCTGTTCGATTTCGTATGTATTCTTCATTATATGCTTCGACTTAGCGGTCTTGCCCACCAGCAAAACTCTGAAGTGAATCGGGAGATGACTCAGGCCTTCCACCAAAAGCCTAAGCTCATTTTCAAACTCAAATGGGGGGGAGGCTGCTCCGTAGTACTTCGCAGTGTCTACCACTATCACCAGGAGCGGATTGTCTTTCTTGGAAATCCCTCGCAGGTCTTTCACTGCAGCCGCTTCTGTCATATCGACTTTCGCCATGATCCGTTTGTTTTTATTTATCCTAGAATTATAGCAGATTATCGAATGAAAAACTATTTAAATTTCCGGAATCTTTCTTTACACTGAGGGGGAAAACGTTCTGTAATTATCTTTTCTTGCTTACCCATGGAAACACTGCTCATTGTCGACGGGAACGCACTCCTGCACAGGGGATTTCACGCGATCCCTCAGACGTTTAAGACAAAGTCGGGAGAGTTGATCAATGCGGTATACGGATTCACTCTTATGCTTTTAAATACCTTGCGAGATGAGAAGCCCACCTACTGCACCGTGGCGTTTGATATGAAGGGACCTACATTTCGTTCCGAGAGCTACGCAGACTACAAGGCGACACGGGTCAAGGCGCCGGATGAGCTCTACGCCCAGCTCCCAAGAATCAAAGAAGTGGTGCGGGCATTCGATATTCCCATCTTTGAACGACAGGGGTTCGAGGCGGACGACCTGATCGGCACGTTGACGAAAAAGGCGGTGCGTGGAGGTAAGGCGGTGCTGAT
>CAYHQD010000117.1:0-4046 GCA_964358905.1 uncultured Candidatus Peribacteria bacterium | reverse complement strand
GTAGTAAAAAATACACACCAACCAAAGAACACATATACGATATATTAAGCCGCATCGGACTTATCCACATGGAAATTGCCCTAATGACTCGTCTTCAAGCCACCCATGGCGATCTCGATGAAGATACGATTGTAGTCGGGCATAGTCTTGTCCCCGCATTTCTTCTCAGTGTTTTGGAAGGTCTCTCTCACCCGGGCAAGGCCGCTTTTTTCGTCTCCGGCTTTATCAGCTTGCTCGGCAATCCCGATTTCGACGGACTCAACGAATCCTTCATCATGAAACCGTTTTCCTGGAAGACCATCAGAAACAACTGCAAGAAATTTTATGTCATAAACTCCGCTACCGACCCTTATGTACCTCTCGCAAAAGGTGAAGAACTCGCGAAATTTCTCCATACCGATCTGATCGTCCTCAAAAATGCCGGCCACATAAATACTGACTCGGGCTTTGCCCGGTTTGATTTTTTACTGAAGAAGATCAGGGAAGAATTATAGGCTTTGGATTTTTGTGGCAATTTGCATGACAAACCAATTCCTATCCTATATAATTCGCATGTATTAAGAATCGAAATATGCCATATACATTTTCAAAATCGGCGCAGAATTATAAAAGAAGAACATTCGAAAAAAAATACTGTGAAAGTATTGCGATTGATATGACCTTAAATAATATGAAAGTGGAAAATCAGGGGATATCGGAAGCGCAATTTAAGGCTTTTATAAAAAAACATGGATAATACCCCTGCAAGTCATGAAACGAAACTGGGTATTTTAACGACTGAAGAACTCAACCTGCACGAAGCTCTGGGATTAAAAAGGGTTTGGGAATTTTTGTTGAAGGCTAATTTAGAGAAACTCGATATTATATTTCTCAACAAGGCGCATTTATACGGATTCGGATTCTTATATCATTGGGCAGGCAGATACAGAACCACAAGTCCGATGGTCGGTACGCATACGGTTCCAAAACCGCATTTAATCACCGAGTTAATGAAGAATTTATTTGACGATCTGCACTATAGAATAAATAAAATCGATAAAGATAATCTGCGAGCAGTGGTGCAGTTGGTCGCCTGGTTTGAACACAGATTTATATGGATTCATCCTTACTCCAATACAAACGGCAGAATGGGAAGATTACTCACTAACTTCATACTTAAGGAACTTGGTTATCCACCACTTAATTTCGCAAATCGTTCTAAAAATAGGAAACAGTATATAGAGGCAATGCGAGAGGCGGATAAAGCAAACTATGAGAAATTGGAGGAGATTATTGCGGAAGAACTTGATGATAGTATTCAGCAGTTAAATTGACATGAATGGATCAACCCGTGCGCACTTCACTGAAAGGCAAAAAAGATGTTCTCTTGGCCAGCCTGCTCACGGCGACATTTTTGCTGTTACATTTTGGAGTGTATCTCGGCCTTTCGCCTTTTCGGTATGTACCTGTTACCATGCGGATTCTACACAGTTGGACTGATTCTCCGGTTGTGCTTGATGAGCTCGCACTTTGCGAAGAAAAACGTCCGACGTACTTAAATCCATTTCAGAAAATCACGTATAGCTATCAAGTGTACTCCGAAAGCGTGTACACCGAATGCGATATTGTGGAACAAGCGGAGTTGTTTTTCACTTCTGACATGAAACCCGTGCAGGGTGATCCGTATGAATATTGGGATGGCCACGACGTCGAGGGTTTTGGACGTCCTTTGGTTGCCAACGAATTTCCAAACCCGATTTTTTTCCTCGTGCAGTATGGTATCATCGTGGCGCTCTTATATATTTTCTTTAAACCTCTTCGCAGTGGACGATCTGCAAAAACTTCAAAACGAAATTGAACAGATTAAGGAACGCAACCGCCGCGTGGAGTTGGACAAAGCGTGGGAGACGAGCCTGACGCGCAAGGTGGTGATTTTGTGTCTGACCTATGTGGTGACTGTGCTATTTTTCTACGCCGCTCAATTGCCAAGCCCTTTTTTAAACGCCATCGTGCCTTCGATTGGATTTTTTCTCTCGACTCTCACCGTTCCCGTATTTAAAAAATGGTGGACATGCCGTGTACACAAAAAATAGAGAATATCACTACGCAACAATCCAATGGTCACGTCATTTTTTCGGCGCCGAAAATTTGCGTACTGACCAATTATATTTTGCAGTAGCTTCCTCCTAGATAGGATTATGCAACATTCTCATATATGTCATTTATCAAGCGGGACTTGACAACATACTAAAGACATGTTAGAAATACGC
This sequence comes from uncultured Candidatus Peribacteria bacterium, assembly GCA_964358905.1. GTDB lineage: Bacteria > Patescibacteriota > Gracilibacteria > UBA1369 > JABINC01 > CAYHQD01. The sequence continues at coordinate 1,797 of CAYHQD010000117.1, read as the reverse complement.
TACATATGAAACTAAACAACTCTCAACCATTAGCCGCCGCTATTGCCTTAACCGCCCTCATGACGGGATGTGCTTCGGACTATAATTTAAGATACCTGGGTAACAATGATAGTACCGACACGACCGATCCCATTGAAGATACCACTCCCGGCGATGACAATGGGGGAGAAGAGGATACGCCGCCTGCGGACACTCCTCCCGGACTTCCGGGGAGTTCTATTTTAGAAAATACCTGTTTCGCCGTCCTGAACGACGAAAGTATAGCGCCTTTGGACACTACAACGCAGGACTATTACGTGCCCGTACTGGACTTTGTCGATAGAACGCGCGCAAAACTCGGGCAGGGGATGTTGGAGCGTCTACGGCAGTATGATCCTGGTTTTATCGACACCGCCATTGAGGAATTTGAGGAATCAGGCGAAACCCCCACTGTTGAATCCGCGTTGGAAAAGATGCGTGAACTGCTTGCGATGTATGGGGCGACAGTCAGGTGGAGAGGTGGCGATGAGGATGCAGTTGTGAGAGGGTTGGAACTTTCACTTGGAGATCGAAGGGAGGACATTGACCATATACACGAACTTATGAGCAGTGACGAAGTCGATGATGGTGCACATGAGTTAGCCTTGGTGATTCCTGATATAGGCTGCATTACGTCGGAAAATGGAGTTTCGGTAAATGTGAATAAAACAGGACCTTGGGATTCTATTTCTCCAGCGCTTGACCTCTATAATGATGATACGACTGATGTATTGCGCGTGCACCGTAACAGCAGTGATAGTGACGTAAGATATCTTTTCAACCAGTCAGCAGATTATTGTCAGGGGGTACTACATGACAACCTTGACGATTCAGCTCCTGATACGTATTGGTTTCCCGAAGGGACGACCTGTTTCCCTCAGAACGATATGCTCCCCGGCTCCAATACGGTGCCAGCCAATATATATGGTAATGATCCCCCCTTATTGTTTCAAACGAGTTGGAACAGGATGGAAGAGATTGATAGCGGCACGAAATTGCTGATTGATGCGCTTTCCGGCGGAGAATACAGTGGAAGAGTTTACTTTGAAGGATCATGGTTCGAGGAAGATGAAGATTAGCCCACTTCCCTTGCAAACGCCTTTTCACTGTGGGAAGATGAGCCCTCGTAATTAAACGTATTATGAAAAGATATTCTTTGTATGCAGTGGGGGTCGGGATTATTCTGGGCATTCTGTCCTCTCAGTCGGTTTTCGCCTATGTGAACGAGAGGCCGGTGAAGGCTTTTTTTGAGAGGTTTGAATCGAGGGTGACCGTGTACGAGGGTGATCTCTGTGGGGACGTGGATCAGCGTGCGGAGGAAGGTGGACTGTATTATCAATGTGCGACCGGTTTATCGTGTGATTTCTTTGAAAGGGAAACGGGGCATGTGTTTCAACCATATGGCGTGTGTGTGAGCGATGAAGTTAATTCCTGTCATGTGACGGGTGGTGAAGTCTACGATGATTTGACGTGTAATTGTCCGATAGAGAAGGGTGGTTCGGGTTGTGATCAAGATGCGATTTTGGTGACCCATACGAGTGTCTATAATGATAAGACGGGTGAGTTGAAAGTTGCAATTACCGCGCGAAATCTGCGACCGTACGCAGTGGAATGGACGGAGTATGCGAATGACTGTGGTGATGATTCAAAGTGGGGAGAGGGGAGGAAGCCGCTACGCTACGCTTCGCGCTGGGGAGTACGTATGAGATTGGTTGATCCGCCTTATGCATTCAGTCCCGTACCCAATCCGCAGAATTATTATGTCGTGGGAGGTGAAAA
>CAYHQD010000116.1:0-4096 GCA_964358905.1 uncultured Candidatus Peribacteria bacterium | reverse complement strand
CGTGAGAAGGATGACGATATTTACTGCCGCGAATGTGAATGGTGCGCGTCTGTGCATATATTTTGTGAGATGTATTTCCTTGTATTTTAGCTTAAAACTCACGTATTGTAAATGCCGATGGACACGATATGACCCAAGATTTCTCACAACTTTTTTTGAAAGCCGAGTCACATGCCTACCAGGTACGTGATACACATATTCCTCTTGCCACTGCGGTAATTCGGAGTTTGTATGAATTTATTGAAGTTGAAAATGCTGGAATCGGGGATGGCGCCCCCGACGAGTCGGGGGTGTTGGACGAGAGAACATTTGAAAAAATTCGCAATCAAGTGACGAAAAAGCTCAAAGGTACGCCGCTGCGCAATATAGAATTGGTCATGGCGTATAGAAAAATGGTGGCGGATGGTGCGCTCCCCGCGAATGAAGAAGTGCTCTCGCTGATCATGAAAAAGAAGATACGGACGCTTTCCGGTATCGCAAATATCACCGTTCTGATGAAGGAGTATGGGTGTCCGGGAAAATGCGTGTTTTGTCCGACTCAGCCCGGGATGCCCAAGAGTTATTTTTCGACACAGCCGGCGATGATGCGCGCGGTGCGGAATCATTTCGATGCGTATTCGCAGGTGAAGGCGAGACTTAACGGGCTTTTCGCACAGGGCCATGATACCACCAAGATAGATATTCGCACCGCTGGCGGTACATGGTCGGCGTATTCTCGTGACTATCAGGAGGAATTTGTAAAAGGGATTTTTTATGCGCTCAATGAAGGTGTGGGAGAGATGAAACCCATCAAGGAAGTGGAGGAAATATTGAAGAAGTGTACGTTGGAAGAACTTTTAAAAGAGAATGCGTCCGCAGGTGATAGTGACCATGTAATACGGATTGGTCGGGGGGCGGGGGAGAACGCTTCGCGTGCGCGTTCACGGTGCGTGGGCCTTTGGGTCGAGACTCGTCCGGATTGGGTGGATATAGAGGAATTGCAAAATTTACGCCGTATGGGAGTGACCGGTATAGAGCTTGGAATCCAGACGACGGATGATCGCGTCAATGAGCTTTGCAAACGAGGTCATGGAGTGAAAGAGTCCATTCGTGCTACGGAGCTTTGTCGAAATGTCGGTTTAAAAGTATGTCACCATATCATGCCGAATTTGCCTTTTTCTACGCTTGAGTCCGATTTGCAGACCGTACGCGATTTGTTTGAAAAAGGAGAATTGAATCCCGACTATCTGAAAATCTATCCGTGTATGGTGCTTCCTTATACCGAGTTGAAAGAAATGTATGAGAAAGATAGTTCCATATACAAGCCGTATTCCGATGAGGAATTGATTGAAATTTTGACCGAGATAAAAAAACATGTGCCCGAGTATTGTCGTATTATTCGTCTTCTACGAGATTTTCCTTCGGAGATCGTTCTCCATGGATCGAAATTGCTCAATGTGCGTCAAATCCTCCGGAATCGCGGGGTAACCTGTCGTTGTATTCGTTGTCGTGAAATCAAGGATGAAAAATTCGTTGCGAAAGAAGTGGAATTGGTCGAAAGACGCTATCGCGCCAATGGCGGAGAAGAATTTTTTCTGAGTTTTGAAGATGTGACACATGATAAATTGGTCGGACTTTTACGTCTGCGTATGCGGGACAAAGTGAAAAAAAACGATCCTATCTGCAAGGCATTCCCGGAGTTAAAAGACTGTGCGTTGGTCCGCGAGTTGCACGTATACGGCCAGCAACAAAGCCTCACGGAGAGCACTTCTCTCAGTTCTTCCACACAGCATCATGGATTCGGCAAACGTCTTATGCAAAGAGCCGAAGAAATCGCTCAAAGCAAGGGTATTAAACGTATTGCGGTGATTGCCGCGATTGGCACTCGACAGTATTATCGAAAACTCGGCTATACATTGGAAGGTACGTATATGATAAAATCACTGACAGATGGTTCATCGAAAAAACAACCTGCAAAAAAATAATATTTCCGCCGCATACAATTGGCTTCCCGACTTTTTTCTCAAGTCGGTGGTGGGATAGAAACTATTGACGTGTATTTTGTGTGTGTCACAATGCCGTCTTACTATCAACAAACCGTATGAGTCATAGTGGCCTATCCTCCGTCCCGACTATTTCTCATGTATTCGAAGATTATTTGCGCGCAACAGCACCTAATGGGATGTCTTTGTGCAGAGAGCGAGGAGGACATGCTTCCTCACTGGATCTTTTGGTAAATCAAATGGGTTCGGATCCGAGATTGCGTGCGATTAATGATAGTGACATTGATGTCGTTGCGTCTGGCTTTCAAATTCTTCCAGCGATTCATACTATGCGCACACTATGGGCGAATTGGAGTGATCTTATGGAACGTGACCCACAGGCGCATCGTCTACATGGTTTTGAAGGACTTGCACGACTTTGGAATCCCGCCGAGGGAAAAGTTATGTCCGCTTCTGATGCCATAAATTATTTTAGAGGACGTATTGATGAGCTTGATCTCGAGGTCATGCACCAATCCATTATTTTTGGAGGTCGTTTGAACGATGTGAGATTTAAAAATAAGCCCGGTACAGCTCTCGCAATTATCTCTACAAATGTATCGCAGGCGTTGCTTGAGAGGAGAGGTTTTGAAGCGGATATCATGAGGTTGCTTGAGGGAACGAAAGTTGAATCTCGTCTTTTGGTGCTTGAACTTTTGGAAACAATTCGTGAAATTCCAGATTACGCCATTGGTGCACTGCGTGCACTTACAAAAGCAGGAGTAAAGTTGGCGGTGGATGATTACGGTCGCGGTTCTTCCGTAGGAATTTTAGGACAACTGAAACATAAAGATATTCCCGTGCACCAAGTGAAGTTAGATGGTGCAGATACGGCACGTATGGATGAAAAAGCGACATGCGCTCGTGTTAGGGAGCTACTGAAAGGTGTGGCTCCTCATATCCGGGAGGTTGTTTGGGAAGGGAGATGGCAAGGCGTAAGAATGAGTGTAATCAAAGCTATCCGCGCACTACATAATGATATCGGAGAGCCCGTCGCTTCTGTATTTTTTGAAGGGACGGTGGTTTCTCATGAGTTTAGAGAAGGTGATGCCGATGTCGGTGTGGATACAATGGAATTTCCCGATGAGGGTCCTAAAACCACAATGCTTGTAGATGCGGTTTTGTCGGGCTGTGAAACCGATGAACAAGTGGCTACATTTATTGATTCTCAAATGGAGGATTCCGAGTCCCATTTAAGTGTGAAGAAATAAATTGCGTTTTTCCACTTCAAACGGTATAGGGATGCACAGTAGGTTTTAGTTTTTTGCATATGATTAAACTGGTACTTTTGCGGCATGGGGAGAGTGTGTGGAACAAGGAAAACCGTTTTACGGGTTGGACGGATGTGGATTTGTCGGAAAAGGGGTATGATGAGGCGCGAAAGGCTGGGCATTTGCTGAAGGCGGAAGGTTATACTTTTGATCTGGCGTTTACTTCGGTTTTGAAACGCGCAATTCGTACGCTTTGGATTGTGCTCGATGAGATGGATCTTATGTGGATTCCCGTCATACGATCTTGGCGTTTAAATGAGCGTCACTATGGGGCTTTACAGGGTTTAAACAAGGCTGAAACTGCGGCGAAATTTGGTGACGAACAGGTACATCTGTGGAGAAGGAGTTATGATGTACCACCTCCAAAGTTGGAAAAAAACGACCCTCGTTATCCGCGTAATGATCCGCGTTATCGAGATCTCACCGAAAGGGAACTTCCTCTCACGGAATGTCTCAAAGATACGGTCGAGAGATTTGTGCCTTATTATGAAAGGGCCATTGTGCCCGAATTGAAAAAAGGGAAGAAAATTCTCATTGCGGCCCATGGGAATTCGCTTCGTGCACTCGTAAAATACCTCGATCATGTATCGGATGAAGAAATTCCTAAATTGAATATTCCGACGGGTATTCCGCTCGTGTATGAGCTGGATGAGGATCTTAACTCCGTGAGATCGTATTATCTCGGAGACCCTGAAGCCGCGAAAAGTGCGGCTCAGGCCGTGGCAAATCAAGGTAAAGGCAAGTAGGTCTTGCATTATCGTCAATTGACTTAATCCAAGTATCATGTTACAATGATACGAATTT
>CAYHQD010000115.1:0-4134 GCA_964358905.1 uncultured Candidatus Peribacteria bacterium | reverse complement strand
GGTTGGCAGGGGAACGGGGGAATTTTTGGCGTGGGGGCAGGATAAATGGCGCAATGTCTATGACGGACTTGCCATTGTGGAAGGAGATACGATAAAAACGGGCGAGAGTGGTTTTATCACGCTGACTTTTTTTGACGGGAGCAGGGTGCGATTAAATAGCATGACCGAAGTGGTGATAGAGGCGGTCGATGTCGAAAAAAAACATATTTACGTCAATTTGCGTTTGGTAGCTGGAGAGATATGGATCAATGAGGTGGAAAGTGATTTGGATTTGCAGTTTGAAATATTTTCTCCTCACTTGAATGCACGTTCCATTGGTACGATATACGATATCACCGCGGCGGAGGCTGAGGAATTTGTGCGCACCGTGCGGGGTGAGGTAAAGGTGCTCGTCGCAAATACGCTTGGAGAAGATGAGGAATTGCTTGAATCGGTGGTCCTCGGTATCGGACAACAGATGAATTTGAGTGCGCAGGATTTGGAAGATCTGGAGGCACGCAAGTTTGTCAATTTGCTTGAACCTATGGATGATTATTGGAGGGTGACCGAATGGTATACCTGGAATGCGGCGGAGGATGAGAAGCCGGCGGCGGTGTTTGAGGAGAGTAGCGCTGATGCGAAAAATATTGAGGTCAATAAAGATATTCCGGAAGAAAATGCGACCGACTCGCGAAGCGAGCCGGTGTTGCCGAAGATTGTCGTGACCAGCCCTGAAATCAGTCCTTATACGATAGATACCGACCAAATATTTTTGAAAGGTACTGTCCCTCCCGAGGTGACAAAGATCGTCGTGACTGAATTCCATAAGGATCCGAAGGGTACGCCATATCCGTTGCAGAAATTTGTGCCGAAGTCCGGTGCATGGAATTATGCCGCCAGTGAAGAGTATGGCAATTTGAAAGAAGGTCGTAACCGTTTCGTCTTTCAAGCTTATACCGATGGTGGGGCGGTATCCGATCCGGTTGAAATTGTGGTTATTGTGGAGCGAAGCGAAACAATTTCTCCCAGCGCCGATCCCGACTTGTCGGGGGAAGCGGCTTCCGTATCCAGTAGTGATGAGACTGTGGAAAGCGCGGTTTCAAGTACGTTGACTATGCCTGCTCTCAGTTCTATCGAGGGGGCTGAAAAGATAGAAGCGACTCGCTATAAAACTAGCGTTGAACGTGTGGTGATAAACGGCACGGTGGGTGATGGCGCTTCGAAAGTTGTTGTGAACGGCTGGCCGCTTTCTCTCTATACTCCCGGCTCCACAAGTTGGACCTACTACGCAAAAACCGAAATCGGTACATTGAAGGCCGGTACCAATACCTTTACGGTATTCAGTGAAGATGCCCAGGGCGATCGAAGCGCCACTCTGACATTTACCATTACGAAGGAGTAAGGAAAATTGTGCTTCGCTGGGTTACTGCAAGTACTTCGCCTTGTTTACGTTGTGTTCTTCGTTTGAGATGGAGTAGATGACTTCGCCGGTGTCGAGGGTGGTGAGATAAAACCAGTAGTCGGTGGCGGCTGGGTAGATAGCGGCTTTGATGCCGGACAGACCCGGGCTGGAGATTGGGGTGGGAGGTAGGCCGAGGTATTTACGGGTATTGTAAGCGGATTCCATTTCTAAATCTTCCGTGGTCAGGCGGGAGTTATTTGTGACATATACTATGGTTGCGTCCGTGCCCAGTGGCCATGAGGAATCATATCTTTTCCACAAAATACCCGCGACAATTGGGAGGTCTTTTTCTGTACGGACTTCACGTTCGAGGATGGAGGCCATCGTGAGGATGTCGTATAAACTCCGTTCATTCGCAGTGTATGCGGCGTGCATTTCCGGCGTGATTTTTTCATCCATCGTCCGTATGAGTCTCAGGACGAAATCGTTGAGTGAGAATGATGCGGGATTGATAAAGTATGTATCGGGGAAGAGGAGCCCTTCGAGATTTGAACCGTGTTCGGAAAGTATTGGGAGAAATTTTTCGGGGACGAGCTTTTTTTCTTCTTCCGTGAGGTTCTCTATGTTGAATCCGGTCAATTCTCCTTTTTGTATGAGTCCCTGGGAAACCAGTTTCGCTTCTATCTGATCTATCGTAAATCCTTCGGGGATGGTGATGGCCGCTTCGGTGAGGGCGTCGTTTGTCAATACGGAGGCGATTTCCTGTGCGGTGAGATTCCTTGAAAGGATGAAGTTGCCGGCTTTCACTTCACGATCGAGGCCGTTTTTTTTGAGATATGATTTAAATACCGATGCGCTTCGTATGAGTTCTTTCTCCTTTAACCCTTTTGCTACGCGATCGATCGAGTCGCCTTGGGCGATTTCAAATGCCACTTTTGTATCAGACGCGCTATCAACCGGACGGAGCATTTGTGACCCGTAGAATGATTTTGTGAAGAAAAATACCACGGCGATCAGAACTATCGTGAGGATGAAACGGGCGAATCGTTTTCGTCTTTTACGAACTCTCGGATACATGTGGGTGGAATTAATGACTTAAGCGGCACCGGGCAATCCCAAATCTCCCATTATGCCTTTCATCTTTTCCGCGGCGATTTCTTGGGACTTTTTGAGTGCTTTATTGAAGGTGTTTTCGAGTGTTTTTTCAAGTGAGCTTGAGGTGCGCATGGCATCGGGAATTTCCACTTTTTTCACCTCTTGTTTACCGCTGATGACCACCTTTATACCATCGTTTTCCGCTTCTATATGTATGTTTTCGAGCTCTTTCTGAATTTGTTTCGCTTCTTTTTGGAGTTTATAGAGCTGTTTTGCTTTGTCGAAAAATCCCATGGTGTATCGATTAATTATGTATGCGGCGAGATTCTACCGTACGTATTCTCTCGCGTCCAGGAAAAATGGCTTGCACTTTGCCACGGCTTTAGCTAGAATCCCTGCGCATTTTAAGTACTGCATGTATGGAAACAATAGTTTTGGAAGCCACGGTCAGGGATGGAAAGGTGAAGCCGAATGTCATTCGTTCTCAGAAGAAAGTGCCCGCCGTATATTATGGGGAGGGTGTTAAGAATATGAGTCTGGCTGTGGATTACAACGAATTTCGTAGAGCGTATCTCTCAGGAGGAGAGAATACCATTATGGATTTGAAAGTGGGTGATACCACGCATAAGGCGCTTGTGTATCAGGTGCAGTTGAATCCGGTTACCGATGCGTTCTCTCATGTTGACTTTATAGCTGTAGATATGAATAAAGAGGTGACGACACACGTTGCTTTGAAATTTGTAGGTGAATCCGAGGCGGTGCGAAGTGAGGGAGGTATGCTGATTACTCAGTTGACTGAGGTGACTATTACCTGTCTTGCCAAGGATCTCGTCCATGAAGTGGAGGTGGATTTGAGCTTACTTAAAGATTTCAATTCCGTTATTCACATAGAGCACCTTAAAGTTCCTGCGGGAGTCAAGATCGAGGAAGCTTCGGATATCACGGTTGCGACCGTTCAGGCTCCGAAGAGTGATGAGGAAATAGCTGCGGAGGAGGCTGCGGAAGCTGCTGCAACACAGCAGGCGATGGATGCGGTGAAGGCTGAACCGGTGGCGGCTGAGGAAGGGGCGGATAAGGACAAGGTTGATGCGGGTGCCGGTGAAGAGAAGGACGAAAAATCAGACAAAGCTGACAAAGCCGATAAAGCAGGTAAAGCCGATAAGGCTGACAAGAAGGAGAAGAAAGAGTAGTCTCGGTTAATTGACCAGCTCGGTGAGCAGGACTCGTCGGAGTTCCATATCTTTTTCGGCGTATTCTTTTTTTGTTTTCGTTTCCACGATGATTTCTGCGCCCTGTGGTTCGGTGACCAATTCTTCTGGTATATACAAAATGCGTTCATCACCGACCGAGAGGACGGCATACCCATTTTCAAATTTCAAAATAGTACCGGTAATGCTTTTCATGCGTTAGTTTATTTATATGTTTGTTTATCAAGATAACTATAATGGTAAAGACGGTAAAATGTAAAGTACTGTTGTGCAATGAAAAAATGGCTACCACTCCATCAAGCTCCAACCTGCGATGATGGGGGCGATGATGAGGGCGATCGTGTTGATCACCTTGATGAGGGCGTTGAGCGCAGGTCCCGCTGTGTCTTTGTATGGGTCGCCGACCGTGTCGCCGACTACCGCCGCTTTGTGGGCATCGGAACCTTTGCC
>CAYHQD010000114.1:0-4141 GCA_964358905.1 uncultured Candidatus Peribacteria bacterium | reverse complement strand
ATATGCTCATTGATCTTGGTAGAAATGATTTGAGTCGGGTGTGCGAGCCCGGAATACAAATTACCGATTATCGGTTTGTTGAGAAATATTCACGCGTGATGCACACAGTGGCTCACTTGTCAGGAAAGTTAAGGCAAGGTTACACGGCGCTTGATGCTCTTATCGCCTGTTTGAACGCGGGGACATTAACCGGTGCACCCAAGGTTGCCGCCATGAAGGTTATTGAGAAACATGAGAAGGAACGTAGAGGCTATTATGGCGGCACAATCGGATATTTGACATTTTCGGGAGATATGGACACGGGAATCATCATTAGAACCGCTCATATTCGCAAGAATAAATTGCGATTTCAAGTCGGAGCAACATTACTTTACGACTCCGTACCGGAAAAGGAATATCAGGAAACGCTCAACAAAGCATCGGCCTTTTTAAAAACATTCGCTAACCAAACTGCCATATCATGAAGTACAAAAACATTCTCATTATAGACAATTTCGATTCTTTTACTTTTAACCTGGCTGATTACTTTAAACAGTTGGGCTGTAAAGTTAAGGTTTATCGCAACAATGTTAATCCCTATTTGATTGAAAAAATAAACTCAGATCTGATTGTGATTTCGCCGGGACCGTCCATACCGAAAAACGCCGGAAATTTAATGGAAATTATCGAAAAATATCATGATAAATATCCTATTTTTGGCGTTTGCTTGGGGCATGAGGCTCTCATCGAATATTTTGGAGGCACTCTCAAGTTTATAGAACCGGTACATGGAAAATCTTCAAAAATTCATCATGACTCAAAAGGGATTTTTCGCAACGTAGCACAGGATTTTGATGCGGGGAGATATCATTCGCTCGTTGCCAATAAAATACCGGACTGTTTTGAAAAATCGGCAACTTCTTGCGGGCTTGTCATGGCGATCCGACATAAAAAACTGCCGATAAATGGTGTCCAGTTCCATCCGGAGTCCGTTCTCACAATGAAAGGCGGTAACGGTTTTAAGATTATTAAAAATCTTATCTCATGAGAATTATCACTTTCTTGAAAAAAAGTATTGCGGGAGAACTTTCACCTGAAGTACAGGCGGATTTTTTAAAGGCAAATTTGAACATTACTCCGTGTGAATTGGCCTCAGTTGTTCGGTTTCTTCAAAAACAGATGACAGACACGCTTTATCTTAAGAATGCAATTGATGTATGCGGAACGGGCGGATCGGGACTTCCCAGAATAAACACCTCAACCATATCTGCACTTATTCTCTCATCCCACTTCGGTATTGGAGTTGCCAAGCATGGCAATAGAGCGGTAAGCGGCAGATTCGGCAGTTTTGATTTACTTGAATCGCTAGGCATCCATTTTACTGAAAACGTACTTGAGATTGAGAAGAAGTATGAAAAAGAGAACTTAGCTTTGCTGTTTGCCCCGTTCTTTCATCCGGTAATGAAACATTTTGCGGATGTGCGCAAAAAAATAGGCAAACCGACTTTCTTTAATCTCTTGGGGCCGCTTTTAAATCCCGCTTTTCCCAAACGGCAAATAATAGGTACGACTTTTAGAGATAAAATGTATTTGATCGCAGAAACATGCAGATTATTGGGTAAAGAAAAAGTATATGTGGTGTGCGGAGAAGATGGTTTGGACGAAGTGACTTTAACCGGACGTACATTTGTTACAGAGCTTTCAGGCGGAAGAATAAAGTCATACACCATTACTCCGGCTGATTTTGGTATCTCTAGGGCTCATTTTGCTGAAATACGTGGCCGCGAAAGCGATTTTAATACGCAAATTGCGAAAGATATTCTTGAAGGTGTTTGTAAATCGCGCCATAGAGATCTCGTTTTAGTCAATGTCGCTTTGGCGTTGAAATTAACCGATAGAGTGGAAACTCTTAGAGATGGCTATGAAATGGCTCTACAGGCAATCAATACACCGAGTATGCTTCGAAAAATAATTAAACACAAAAAAGTGGAAATACGGAAAAGAAAAGCGAAAAACCCAATCGGAAAAGTTTTCCCATCAATGCGGGATTTCACTACCGCTATTAAAGGTAACGGCCTGTCGCTTATTGCCGAAGTAAAAAAAGTTTCGCCAAGCGAAGGAGTGATTTGCAAAAAGCGATTCTCTCCAGTCCAAATTGCAAAAATATACGAACGATCAGGCGTCAGTGCCATCTCCGTTGTATGCGATAAAAAGTTTTTCCATGGGGACTTAACACATCTGAAAAATATTGCTGCAAATACTTTGTACGCTCCACTTCTGTGCAAAGATTTTGTTATTGATGAATATCAAATTTATGAAGCACGGAAAAATGGAGCCGATGCGATATTGCTCATCGCTACAATTTTAACCGAAAAACAAATACGCGGATTTTTGGAGATTGCAGAGAGCTTAAAAATGGCCGCAATATGTGAAGTACATAGTCTCAGTGAGCTCGAAAAAGTTTTGAAAACTCCGGCGAAAATTATTGGAATCAACAATCGTGATCTGCACACATTTAAAGTAAACATTGCCACTACAGTGAACCTTTCAAAACATATTCCTGCAGATAAATTGATTATATCAGAAAGCGGTTTTTCTTCTAAAGAAGATGTGGATAAAGTGCGTGGCAGGGCAGATGCGATTTTGGTAGGCACGAGTCTAATGCAAGGTATGAAGATCGGAGTGTTCTTACGTAAAAAGGTGAAAATCTGCGGTATTAGAACTGTGAAAGAGGCGAAATTTTGCGAGCGACTTGGTATTGATTTCATTGGATTGAATTTTATACCGGCAAGTCGAAGATGCATAACGCAAAATAAAGCCTTGGCTGTTTGCAATGCGGTTGAAAAAGTTTCTATAGTTGGCGTTTTCCAAGATCAGCCCCTCTCAACGGTCAACGGCATCGTCGGTAAACTGAATCTCGATTACATTCAACTATCAGGCGATGAGTCCGTGTCTTTTGTGAAGAAATGTTGCAGACCTGTCATTAAAACGATCTCCATAGGATGCAAGAATGATTTAAACAAAGCCAATAAATTTATCCATCACGCTGCGTATATCGTGTTGGATAGTTCTACTCCTGGAAGCGGTAAACAAATCAAAGTAAGTCTAAGAAATCTCAATTTCCCCTTTTTTCTCGCAGGAGGAATTTCGCCAATAAACGTACGAAGAATTTTTGAAAAAACAAATCCTCTCGGCATAGACGTGGCCAGCGGCATCGAAACAAACGGAAAAATCGATTTTAAAAAAATCAGATTACTTCTTAAACAGCTTAAATCATGTTAATTGCCACGCAAAGCGGCGCTACAAAGAAGTATAGACTGGCCAGTAGGGAGTGCCATCCGGAAGACACCTTAGTGAAAATAAATAAGGACGTGGTCTTTGGTGGTAAAAAGCCGATTATCATTGCGGGACCTTGCGCCATCGAATCAAAAAAACAACTTCTCGAGATAGCGAAAGCTGTAAAAAAACTTGGGGCTGACATTCTTAGAGGTGGCGCGTACAAACCAAGGACATCTCCTTATTCTTTTCAGGGAATGGGTGAAGAAGCTTTGAAGATTCGCGGCAGGGAAATGAATAGGGAATACTGTAACAGTTTAGCGGTTTGAAGTGGTTTACGGTGGCAGACTGGGGAGCTTACCCGTTGTCAGGTATTCGGCCAAGGCTTCGGTGATCGTCTTGAGGGGATCGTGACCGCGTTGTTTCAACGTCCGATAGATGCTCATCAGCACGGCCTGGGCGTCGGCGCCGCGTTGGCTCCGGTTGCCGTAGCTGTTCTTGCGGATAATGACCGCCGGCCGAATCGCCCGCTCCGCTGCATTGTTGTCGAAGGGAACCGCCGGATCGTCGAGAAACGTCAGCAGGTCGTCGCGGTGACGGCGGAACCGCTTCAGCAGACGCCGCGCCTGCTTGTCTTTCCAGGGCGTGGCGATCAGTTGGTCCAGCCGTGTGTGGAGGCGGTCCCGCCGGCTGGCATACTCCGGCAACGTCCGGTCTTCCCAGCGGCTCAGGCGGATGCCGTCGCCCACCAAACGCCGCAGTTTCTTGGCAAACGGCGCCCACTGCGGCGAGGGGCTCTTGTAACGCTCGACGTGCTCCAGGTCGCGCAGCAGGTGGGCCAGGCAGACTTGCTGCGCCGAGCAGACCACCGCGTTGTACGGTCCCC
>CAYHQD010000113.1:0-4146 GCA_964358905.1 uncultured Candidatus Peribacteria bacterium | reverse complement strand
AAAAGTTCTAGAATAAATCCGACCACTTTGAGTTAGAATAAGTATGACAAATACAATCTAACCAAAGTGGCCATGAAGTATCTTACTCTGGAAGAGCGAAAAAGCATAGAATAAGAGGGTGACAAAAAAGAGCTCCCGACAAGTCGGGGCCAAAAAACCTTGCATTGGAGGCGGGTTTCGCTTACAATCCGCCTGCTTTACTTACTATTTATGGCAAAAGGAAAAAGCATCAAGGCGGTCTGGCAATGTCTTGAAACGGGTCTCACCCTTGGAGTTATCAACGTGCAGAAGGACAAAATCAAGGATCTGAAACGTAAGAAATACAATCCTACGCTGAGAAAGTATACGCAGTGGAAAGCGAAGGTCGCAAAAAATGCGAGCAAATAAATCATTTCTCCTCTTTTTTCGCCCTAATCTGTTTCCATTTTTCAAAGATGGAGACGTCTTCTTCGAAAATATCTTCTTGGAGAAAAAGTGATGCAAAAGCGAGCTTCGCTCGCTTGACCCTACGTTTATCATGAGCTCGCGCATAGAGCAGGGTGATGACGGCATTGTCCGGGTCCTTCGCTTTAAGACGGTCGCACATTTCTTCCACCTCTTTGTATTTGCCTTCATGAATCCACATACCGGCAAGTTCAAGCACTACGTCTTCGTCCTTCGGCGCCATAAGCGACATCTTGCGTTTCCCGAGTGAGGCGAGCACGAGATGTCCGGCTTTTCTCTGCGTCAGATAGTATAAATAGATACCGCATACCGCTACGAGGTAAACCGCGTAATCTCGGAGTCCGAATCCGAGAAACGAATTAAAGGTTGCGTGAGTGAGCATTGCGAGGAACATACCTTCGAGAAATATCACCACCGAGAAAATAGTGTATACGGGAATATGAAATAATTTTGCGAAAGCGCGCGATATAAAAAGATGTTTTCCTTCCCATTTTTGTTCTTCGTATACAGGAAGTCCGAATTTAGAGAGCCCGTAAAAGTATCCGAAAATCCCCGAAAACGCCATATGACCGATGCTGAGTACGATCGTTCTGAAAATCATTACATTGATAAATATGTTAAACTCATTTTCATTATATCCGCGGACAAAATAAATGACATTTTCTATATACGCAAAGCCGAGTCCCGCAAGCACGGAATAGATAATCGCATCACCGATGGTATGCACGAGTTTCGTCACTCTCAAAAAACAAATCAGCAGGGACAGTTTAATAATTTCTTCGAGTAGTGCATCTATGACTATAGTGAGAGTTTCGTAAATCGCCTGCGCGCGTTCAAACACATTCAAGTGGAATGCATACGTCGGATCATCAACCGAGATATTTCCCAATACCGCAAAATAAGGCTCTACCATTAGTTTCCCCAAGATTTGATAATAGTTAAGCACGGGATATAGCTCTATCAAACGGTAGAAGAACAGAAGAAGAGGAACGGTAATCGTACCCAGCAAAAATGCCGTTATAATCCATTTCATTTGATGCTCCGCTTTCGCAAAAAATTTCGTCCATACCACTACGGGAATCAGCGCAACAAACGCACTACCAAACGTAATTTGCCAAGGTGTCTCGTATAAGAGTGTGAGTAAGGTTTTCTCTTCCATCCCATTGAATGTTATGAAGCCAACCCCTCTTCAAATGCAGAACTGTCCTTCCACGAACCCGTATCGTCTTTTACGAAAATCGACAACTTGTACATCATCTCGTTCGGCACTTCTTCGTAGCTCACCTTCATATCACCCTTATGTCCAATCCCCTCATGTCGTTCCAAGCGCGGCACGATATCCACTTGAAATTTCACTTCCATGTCGTTTTTCTCAAAAGTATATATTTCACGTTTCCCGTTATTCACCTCCGTACTTGATTTTTCATCAAAATAAAACAAATCCTCCTCCTCAAGATCGTAGTCAACATCTTCGAGTAAATCCATTTTGATATCCAGCCATTTGTCCTTCGTTAGTTTTTGCATGTTGGAATTTGTTGATGTGGTAGTGTCACTTTAACGTTCTCATGTATCTTACGGTTTCGCAAGATATATATTCCACGCTTTGCGCACTATTACGTAAGCGCGTTTTTTAAAATTTTAAAACCGAATTCGTTGTAATAATCCCTTTCTTCTTTATCGAGTAACGATCCCAACTTTACCTTAAAATCGTTTTTGGAAAACGCGTCCAGGATTTTGAGAATTCCTATTTTTTTTTCTGGATCCAAAGCCTTCCAGTTGCCGATGCCTTTCTTATACATAAACTCAAGGTCGTATGCATCCCTGATTTCCCTCCTTTCCATTATGGCTTTTACTTTGTTTTTCCAACTTTGCTCATCTGAAAAAGTCGTCACCCTCACTTGTTCGTTTGAGAACTTTGAAAACGCAATTTTAACGTCTGTTTCGAATCGGTCTTCGGGGAAAAATTTGCGTATCTCAAGCTTTAACTTTCTCGGATACGCGGGAGATTTAAACTCAACGATACGTGTGTAGAATTTTTCGTAGCTATCCAAAACCTTATATTTGCCTGCTATAAGTTTTTCGATTTTCTTAAAGTCTTCCTTCCCAAATGTTTCCTTTGAAAAAAAATCGAGATCTACGGAGTAGCGGTTAAGACCAATGCATAGTCGCATCATCGTCCCTCCCCCGAAAGTAACTTTGTTCAAAAGCTGGTTATCCGAAAGCAATTTGAGCACTTCAATCTCAAATTGTTCGTGTTTTTTAAGATAATCGGTCATGTGCGTGAGTTGAGGATTTTGGCCAGCAAAATTCGTGTTTTTTTATTAAATTTTTTCGAGTACCTGTCCAATTTCTTTTCTGAAAATTTACGTATATCAATGCTTTCCATATCGAGATTGTACGCCCCCCGCGACATAAGATAAATACAATCCAGGAGAGCTTTCTCCGGTTCGGCGATAAAAAATTTGTCTTTTTTTTCGAATCCGAAAAAAAGAATTTTCTTAAAGCGCCGGTAAGTGAACAACGTCCCCGCGGCTTCGTACTCCGTCGTCCTCGCTTCCCCCACGCACTCAACTACCGACCGCGTAACCTGTGTGGTGATTTCGTGGTAAGATAAAGCCGTCATAAACGATATGTACGAGGGTGTTTGCAAAATACCGCTTATTTGGAAGAGTTCGTTCCAATCCGCCCTTACAAACCTTTCGTTCATTATGTAGACGTTTTTCTTAATCCTTGCCAACAGTCCCTTTTTTACATATCTGCTGGCGAGAACTCGCGCCGACTCTTCGGTGATTTTCAGTATTTCGGATATATTTGAAACGGTAAAAAACAGTCTCCCCGAATTTTGCAACTTTAAAATGTTCATGGTTTTATTATATCAACTTGTGAAAAACTTGTAAATACGGATTATTAACAGTATTGCTAATAATCTATATTTGTCAGGTAACAATTCTCGCAGGTATAACGATACTAACGGTAGTAGATTTCGAAACTGTTCCATAAACGGAAACTCGAAATTCACTTCGCGTCCGTAGTCCATGGCGTTCCATTTGTCTCCCCACCAGTATTCATGTTTGAAAACCGGCATTGGGTTTGGCATTGTCGGCAGGGCTGCATCATTTTAGCGGTTAAACAATCTCGTTTCAAATTTTTAATAATTTTTTAATTATGTCTGCTATTGTGTCGTATTGTACTTAAATATTACAAAAATATGAAGCTCGCGCGTGATGAATTTATAAAAATAAAAGAAAGTGGGAGGCAGTATTATAAATCTATCGGTAAAGTATATTGTCCTTATTTTAAGGAAGCTGTCGTTTTCAATACCAAGGGCTATCGCCATCTTATATTTAATTCTTGGAATGCTGCGAGAACTCAAAATGAGCAACACACAAGATTGAAGATATTGCCATATGCGGTAAAGATTTTGGAGAAAAGTCATACGCTTCAGGAATATAACAAGAGAGATGAGCGATATTATGTATTTGTGGCAATTATGGATAATTTAAGACTGAAAGTTGTCGTAAGAAAGAGTGAAAATGGGATAAGATATTTCTATAGCGTATATCCTTCTTGGAAGGTAAACGGTAAAGATAGAATACTATGTTTTAGCGATTTGGAAGAATAAAAAAGCACTTGTCTGCGGTGTTCATAGATTGACCGCGAAAGAGCAAAAACTCTTACAAGTGCTAACTGCATTGTATCAAA
>CAYHQD010000112.1:1273-4148 GCA_964358905.1 uncultured Candidatus Peribacteria bacterium | reverse complement strand
AAATTAGGATTACTCTTTAAATTTTTTACCTCTTCCCCGGCCAGGCACTGAAAGATTGCCGACTGCTCACTGTCAACCGGGATTATCTTTCCCTTAGCAGAAAGCCGCATTACCAGGGGGCCGGCCATGACCAAGGCCTCCTTATTCGCCATGGCCACTTCCTTCTTTTCTTTTAATGCCGATCGCAATCTCCTTCAAAATACCAATACGATTTTCCTCGTAAGGATCATCATCCGTCACCACAATCATATCCGCACATTCATCCGCCACCTTCCCCATAAGAGGCCTCTTCGCCTTGTCTCGGCCACCACCCGTGCACCCAAACACCAAAATAAACCGTCCTTTTGTAAGAGGTTTAAAAATTCCGCATACCTGCCTGAGCGAATCCACGGTATGCGCATAATCCACCACGACGGCAAACTCCTGCCCCGCACTGACCAATTCTTGACGGCCGGGCACAGTAGGTGCCTTCCCCAACGCTTCCTTTATGGAACGCAAATTCATCCCGCACGCCAATCCCACTCCGACCGCCGCGAGAGCGTTGTACACATTCAACTTGCCGACAAACTTCGTCACGATGCGCTCCTTATCATTGGGAATAGAGAGCAAAAACTCCGTTCTTGTCGGATGCAGTTCCAAATCTGTCGCGACATAGGTTCCGCGCTTGAGTCCATAGGTATTAGTCACATCGCACGGCACATCTTTAAACTCTTCATAATAGGGATCATCCTGGTTGAGGATCGCCACTTTTTTCACACCTGGTTTTCGCCTGCCGGCACTTAACATTTTAAATAACTTGAGTTTCTCATCGCGGTACGCCTTATGACTTCCGTGGTATTCGATATGGTCTTCATCTATACAGGTCAGCACGGCGATATCGGGGCTGAGTCCAAACACTCGATGCTGAGTCACGGCATGCGACGTCACCTCCACGACCACATGCGTACAGCCCTCGGTCTTCATCTCTTTGAGAAGTCTCTGCATCATAAAAGGAGGAAGGGTGCTTTGCTTGAGACAATTGCTCCACCTGCGCTCCCCCACTTGGAAATTGATGCTAGTCATCATCCCAGTCTTATGTCCCGCAAAACCGAGCAAGCCCGCAATCATATTGCAGGTCGTCGTCTTACCTTTGGTACCGGTCACGGCAATAATCGTCATTGAACTAGCCGGAAATCCGTACCATACAGCGGCCATCACCGCCATTATTTTATGATACAAAAGTCTCAGCGGATGTCGATCGGGTATTAATTTTTTGAGAAATTCCATACTTGCCGCATAAAATCTAAAAATAAAACTACTCATCCTCATCAAGCCGGTACTCTTTAAAAAAATCCCGCGCCTCTTTCACATCCTCTTTTATCTGTTTCACGAGCGCATCGGTATTTGGAAATTTTTTCACCTTGCGCAATTTCTTGAGCACCTCCACATACACCTGCGCCCCATATGTCTCGCGCCCATCAAAGTCGAGAAGATAAATTTCAAACGTCACGGCATCATCCATAGTGGGACGCGGACCCAAGTGCATCACCCCGTTGAATACAGAATCAGCAAACGCGGCCGTGCAGAGATATACTCCAGTCTCAAAATTGCTGTTTTCGGGATAGACGAGATTGATAGTGGGAAAACCAAGCTGTTTCCCCATTCCCGCTCCATGGATCACATGTGATGTAAGTGCAAAAAGTTCTTTTGATTTTTCTTTCATATGACATAAGTTATATCCTATGTCCCGCCTTGGCGGGACGGGCGTGGCTTCTCGCCACGTCATCCTATATCCCCTTCCATCTTTGGTTCAACCACACCATACGTCCCGTCATCTTTCTTATACACCATGGAAAAACGTTTCGTGTCGATATTTTCAAAAATAAAACAATGATGCCCGATCAGCTCCATCTGCTCGATAGCCTCCTCTTCATGCATTGGCTCGGTATGAGAATAACGCTTGCGGCGAGTAATATTTGACTCTATTTTGAATTCTTCACTAGGCACATCTGCATTCGCCAGTTCGGAAACCTGTTCGAGAGTGGAGAGCGGAATCCAACGACCCTCTTTGTCACGGCGGTGTTTCTTCGCAGTATAACGCTCGATCTGTTTTTTCAACTTCTCGATTGCGAGATCAATGGCCTCGGGTACCTGGTTGGCGCACACCTCCGCACGAAGCAAAGCGCGTGGCACACACATGGTAATTTCACATTCCACATGTTTCCCTTCGGTGTGATTTGTTTTTTTTCGTATCTCCACCTTCACCTGCGTGGACTCGTCATCGATGCGATGTCCGTACTTTGCAAGAGAATTGATCTTCTCCATAATATAGACCTTGTGCTCGGGGTTCACTTGAATATCGCGCGTGGTTATATCTACGTGCATAAATAGCTGATGTTAAAAAATAATGAAAGACGTCCATAACGATTTCGCACATCAGTATAACCGAATCACCACATACAATAAAAGTCCTTTTACGTCACTGAAAAATACTCTTTTATTTCAATCCCACATTTTTGAAATCGGCGAATAATCGGCTTTAATATGGATTTGCCTCAGCGGCTTTTATGCCCATGGCCAAAGCACGCAGTGCTTCCTCCGGATGCTTGGCCTGCATCACACCAGAAGCGACGAGTATACCGTAGGCGCCGAGTTCACACGCGATTTTCACATCGGTTTGATCTTTTATACCCGCACCCACGATGAGTTTTCCATGGCCGACGATCTTGACAGAGCGGTCGATGATCTCGGGGCTTGCGGCTGAGACGGATATGTCGCCGCCGATGAGCTCCGGCGGCTCCACCGCAACCATCTCGGGATCATATTCCATAATAATAGCCGCTTCCTCGCTTGATTCGACACAAACCACGCAGTGCAGTCCGACTTCTTTCGCACG
>CAYHQD010000112.1:0-1173 GCA_964358905.1 uncultured Candidatus Peribacteria bacterium | reverse complement strand
GCCATTCTCTTCGCATCATCTCCGAACCCGCTGTCGTAGGCCTTGAAATTGGTAATGATTTGTGGGAATTTCACTGCGATTTAGTTGTTACATTGTACTACTCACACTAGCAATTATATGCAACGCGCACATTATCACATTGATGTACGCGAGAGCAATTTTCTTTTCCTACGCACGCCAGTGCGTTTTCCCCCTCTTCATCTCCATTTCATCTCAACTGAACTAACGTTCATAGGATGCGCTATTTCATGATGGTACCTGCACAGCGGCGCAATCAGGTTCGGTAAGTGGTTTTTGATGAGTGTAAAAGGGACTTTATGGTGAAGATGGTCTGCGGTCTTCGCACAATCGGGCATCGAGCATGTATCGCCAAATTCTTCTTTGAGCACCTTTTTCACTCCTGTCGGAATACTCCTCCCCACCTCACCGTTTACACAATTTTTCGCTTTCTCAAGCTGTTTCACAGTAATTTCCTCCTTTCTTTTTTCCAAATCCTCTTTCCACTTCCCTTCCTCCAAATTCAAAAATTCTAACAATTTCTCATTCACATCTACATTTCTCTCCTTGAGTTCTCTAAGTTTTTTGATCACTTCTTCCGAAAGTCCAAGTTGACAAAAGATATTTTCCTCAACACTCGTCCATGAAGTCTGCCCGGGCAGACTTTTTGGTTCGTTTTGCAGCTCAAACAAGCCATTTTTATTTTCATCCGCTGAATTCTCATATCCGTTCACCTCACACTTTTGCTCATTTCGCATATCTCTCGCCAGTACTTCCACCGAAGATTTCGAGAGAAGTTTTACCTGATTCGCCAACGCTTCTTGATTTTCCACGGTCGCTATAGACACCACCCTTGCGAGCTTATTCACACTCACTTCACCATTTACCAAAAGCTCATGTAATTCAGGTTTATCTGAAAATCGTTTTTCGAGGTTGAGCGCTATGCACACCTGTTCTTCCGAAACTCCCGCAAGAATTTTTGCAAATACGAAAATCGAAGGAAACCCTTTTTTCTCATAGAGTTTTCGCGCATTCACTTCCGGCAAAAGTCCGATGAATTTATCACGCCAATGTCTCGTCTCGTTTCCATATTTTTGACAGAGAAAAAGCAGGTGAGAATCTGAAATAGATTTGAGGTTTGACATATGAGTTTTTTAGAGAGTAAGTGAGCTAACT